>JAZQXQ010000117.1:0-3997 GCA_045632965.1 Clostridia bacterium | reverse complement strand
CGGGCCGCCACAGCAGCCACGCGCGCATCTTCAGCGGCAACGGAGGCCTGCGCGATGGGATCGCTGAGGAAGGCAGCCACATCCAGCGACGTGCAGCCAAGCTGGAAGCTGATGATCTCCATGGGTACGGTGAGCACAAAGCAGATGATCACGATGATGAAACGCCAGGATTTGAGGAACATCATGTGCCAGTCAGCGGCGGAAAAGCTGCGGGCTTCTGCTGATAAGGCGGGGTTGGTCTGCTCCATGGTATTTCTCCTTTGTCAGCAGTCAATGAACTTCCTGAACTCCGGCAGGATACCGATGCCATCGGGGTAGTGCGCGGCGAACTGCGGTACAGCGTGGCTGGGGAAGCTGTTGCCCTCGATGAAGGTGGGGCCATCTGCGGTGATGGCCACGTCCCAGGCGATGAAGCGCATCTCAGGCACCTTCTTTGCCGCCTCCAGGCACATCGCCTTGGCGTCCTCCCAGTACGGGATGGTGAAGCCGATGATGTCCGTGCCGGTGATGGGATGCTGGGTGTAGGTGTTGCCGGCCTTGTCCGCGCCGACGGTCAGGAGCGTACCCGTCGCCAGGTCGATGCGGGCCGCCATGCCGCCGCAGTCCACGTTGTCCATCACCTTGCCGTTGCCGATGCGCAGGAAGGCGTAGGCAACGCCCTCTTTTTTATCGCCCAAAAGGGTGGCGATGCGCACGGTATTGACAGAGGTGGGGCACAGACGCGACATTTCGGGATGCTGGATAAGCAGCTCTTCCAGCAGGCCCGCGCCCAGGCCCTTGATTTTTTCAAGGAAGGCGGCGGGATCCTTTTCCCAGTCGGCGCGGACGAACTTTTCAATGCCCACGCCGCTGGAGCCTTCAAGCGGCTTAAACAGCACGCTGGGCAGATCGCTGAGGAAATCGGACAGCGCTTCCACCGTCAGTTCATCCGTCACCTGCAGCCATTTGCGACCGATCTGATCCTTAAACAGCGTATTAAAGGTGGTTTTATCGTCAAAATTGAACCAGTAGGCCTTGTCGTTCATACGGCGGACGATGTTGTTGGAAATGCCGCGGGTGATGACCGTGCGGCGCTGCGCGTCGTTCAAACGGTACATCTGCGCGATTTTGTAATCCACATAGCCGGCGTTGTATTTGGCGGCGCACTTCGCCATATCGGCCAGCAGCCAGGCGCGGCTTTTGCCGCTTTTTTCTTCCAGCATGCCGGCGGTTTCCCACATGCGCTTCCAGTCCATTTTCAGCGCGCGCTTGACCATATAGGTAAGTCTGCTCATGATGTTCAGCCTTTCTGGGATGAAATGAATTGTCTGTTACACGTTGAAGCGGAACAGCGTGATATCGCCGTCCTGCATGACATATTCCTTGCCTTCGGAGCGGATGAGGCCCTTTTCGCGGCAGGCGTTCATGCTGCCCAGTTCCTTCAGCGTTTCAAAGGGCACGATCTCCGCGCGGATGAAGCCGCGCTCAAAGTCGGTATGGATTTTGCCGGCGGCCTGCGGCGCCTTGGTGCCGCGCTTGATCGTCCACGCACGGCATTCGTCGGCGCCGGCGGTCAGGAAGGAGATCAGGCCCAGCAGGTGATAGCAGGCGGTGATCAGGCGGTCAAGGCCGCTCCTTTCGATGCCAAGCTCGGTGAGGAACATATCGCGCTCTTCGGGCTCCATGCCGGCGATTTCTTCCTCGATGGCGGCAGAGATGGTGATGCACTCGCTGCCCTCATTTGCGGCGATTTCGCGCACGCGCTTGACCATGTCAAGATCATCGGCTTCGCTGACGGCATCTTCGGCGATGTTGGCCGCATAAATGACGGGCTTTTGCGTGAGCAGGAACCACTGATCGACCAGTGCCTTTTCGTCATCGCTCATGTCACACGTGCGCGCGGGCTTGCCCGCCTCCAGATGCGCGTAGAGCTTCTGTGCGGTCTCGGCCTCAAAGACGAATTTCTTATCGCCGGTCTTATACATCTTCTGCGCCTTGTCGCGGCGCTTTTCGACGGTTTCCATGTCCGCGAAGATCAATTCCAGCGTGATCGTCTCGATATCGCGCGCGGGATCGACGCTGCCGTCCACGTGGATGATGTTGTCATCCTCGAAGCAGCGCACGACATGCACAATAGCGTCGCATTCACGGATGTGGGAGAGGAATTTGTTGCCCAGGCCCTCGCCGTGGCTGGCGCCCTTGACCAGGCCCGCGATATCGACAAACTCCACCGTGGCGGGCGTGGTCTTCTTGGGGGAGAACATGGTGGTTAGATGATCAAGACGCTCATCCGGCACGGCCACGATGCCGCTGTTGGGTTCGATCGTGCAGAACGGGTAATTGGCCGCCTGCGCGCCGGCATTGGTAATGGCATTAAACAAAGTGCTCTTGCCCACGTTGGGCAGTCCGACAACGCCTAATTTCATATATGAGAAGCTTCCCTTCGTAAAGTAATTTAGTGGTGCACATAATCCATTTTATTATACATTTATTTTGGGAAAAAAGCAATGCCGGGAACACCTTGCGGGAAAAGACGTAATTTGTTATACTTTGGTGGGAAGAAATTCCCTTTGTGCGTCGTTATATGTGTGTAAACCCCTTGTGGAGGTAGAAAGATATGAAGAAGATTGCTTTGCTGGCTCTGGCGATTTTGCTTTTGTGCGTGGGCGCAACTGCGCTGGCGGACAGCTATGCCGTGGTGTATAACACCGAATCGCTCAACGTGCGCACCGGCCCCAGCACGGCTTATCAGTGGCTTGGTAGCGTCGCTCAGGGCGAATGGGTGCAGGTGACCGGCGAAAGCGGCAACTGGTATCAGGTGGTCACGGTGGCAGAGGGCATTTCCGGCTATATGAGCAAGAATTTCCTCAAAACCTATGAGGGCGGCTATGCCGGCATGAGCAATACGGCCACGGTGAGCAATCCCGTGTCCACGCACTGGCTCAATCTGCGCGTGGCGCCTTCCTATACCGCCGAAGTGCTGGAGATTTTCTATAACGGTACGCAGTGCAACATCCTTGACCGGCTGGACGGCTGGTATTATGTGTCCGTGTACAAGAACGGCCAGCAGCTGCTGGGTTATTTCCGCAGCGAGTATCTGAAGGTCAATGCGTCGGCGGTCGGCGAATCGTATTATGTGGCGACTGCCAACCGCGGCAAGCTGAACCTGCGCTCCGGCCCCAGCTACAATTCCGGCGTGCTTTTGCAGATTCCCTACGGCGCGACGGTTTCCGTTGTGCTCAAGGGCAATTCCTTCTGGCAGGTTGTGTATAACGGCACGGTCGGCTATGTGGACAAGAGTTTCCTGAAGCAGGGCAGCGGCAACAGCACCGTGGTTACGCCCTCCTACGGCACGGGCAATGCCTCTGTGCAGACCGGCAACAGCGGCAAGCTCAATCTGCGCTCTCAGGCCTACGCCAACGCCAAGATTCTTGGCCAGTACGCCAACGGCACCAGCGTGACCATTCTGCAGAAGGGCTCTGCCTGGTGTTATGTGCAGGTGAATACCGACGGCCAGAAGGGCTACATGATGACCAAGTATCTCAATATCAACGGCGGCAGCGCGGCATACAAAACTGTGTATAACCCCAACGGCAGCACGTATGTCAATCTGCGCTCCTCGCCCGATAAGACGAGCAACAATATCAACGTGCGCGTGCCCGTGGGCGCGCAGGTGGATATTCTTTCCTGGGGCGATGAGTGGTCGCAGGTGAGATATAACAACACGACGGGTTATATGATGACGTGGTTTTTGAAGTAAGGGGGATAGCGCTTCGCGCAGTGAAATCCGCGCTGAAGCGCGGGTGAAATCATCGCTACGCGATGGTGAAATTTGCCTTCGGCAAGTGAAATTGCTGCTTCGCAGCAGCTTTATAGTGAGATGACAGTAGCCGCTGGGATAACGCGCGATAAATGCACAAGTCAACAAAGCGGCAGTCCGCGGAGCAAAGCTCCGCGAACGCGTGAAACGCGCGGAAAAAGAGGTTTGAATCGAGGGGCGAGCTTGCTCGCACATTCG
>JAZQXQ010000116.1:0-7064 GCA_045632965.1 Clostridia bacterium | reverse complement strand
TTCCAATACCTATTGAAAAAAGAATGGTTTTCATTTACAATATATTACAACCGCCCTTTATGCGGGCGGAATATAGAAAGGGAGGAACACTCCAATGAAAAAGTTCCTGTCTCTGATCCTGGTCGCGATGATGGCTCTGTCGCTGTGCGCCACCGCCGTCGCTGAAGAAGACTGGGTGAAGACCCCCGGCGAAATTGCCGCGTGGGACCGCGAAGTTGATTTCCTGATCGTTGGCTACGGTCTGGCCGGCGCCGCTGCTGCTGTTGAAGCGCACGACATCGACCCCGAAGCCGAAGTGCTGGTTCTGGAAAAGATGCCCCGCAGCCTGGCTGGCGGTAACTCCATCGCTTCCGGCCAGACCTTCCTGGTACCTGCCAATGACGAAACCGCTATCAACACCCTGAAGACCTACCTGACCAACTGCAACGAGCCCAATGATATTCCCGAAGAATACATGGATTGGCTCTGCAATGGCTTTGCCACCCAGCTGGAATGGATCGAGTCTGTTGCTGCTTCCGCCGGTTATGAAGCCGGTTACGTTGGCGGCGGCCCCCTGAAGTGGGGTTCCATGGTTGTTGAATTTGACACCTTCGAAGGCTCCAAGTTCGACGGCTGCTCCGCTCACCTGCGTGCCATCGGCGGCCCCTCCTTCGAGAACGGCGGCGTATGGCGCTGCTTCGACAAGGCTGCTGAAGTTCGCGGCATCGAAGTTCTGTATGAAACCCCCGCTGTCTCCCTGGTGCAGGATCCTGTGACCAAGGAAGTGTTCGGCGTTGTTGCCCGTCAGGCTGACGGCACCGAAATCGCCATCAAGTCCGAAAAGGGCGTTCTGCTGGCTTGCGGCGGCTTCGAGAACAACCTGGAAATGCAGCGTGACTTCCATGGTATGGACGTTGTTTATACCGCTGGTACCCCCGGCAACACCGGCGACGGTATCAAGATGCTGATGGAAGCCGGCGCCAAGATCTGGCACATGAACAACCAGACCCAGTCTGGCGGTTTCTGGCTGGGCATCAAGGTTCCGGATCACGAAGCTACCTTCATGCGTAACTTCACCATGGCCGGCAACAGCTGGATCGAAATCTCTGCCGAAGGCACCCGCTTCTACAACGAAGCTTACGGCTATCATCGTCAGCACATGAAGTACATGGAGTACGGCCGCTATGTTGACCTGCCCCATGAGCGTGCTCTGCCCGTCCACCTGATCTTCGACGAATCCACCCGCGCTGCGGGCTCCATCGCTTCCCAGTGGCTGTCCTGGCCCACCACCACCGAGGGCTATATGTGGGCCAGCGATAACCTGGCCGAAATCGAAAAGGGCTGGATTATCAAGGCTGACACCATCGAAGAGCTGGCTGCCAAGATCGACCGCGATCCCGAAACCCTGAAGGCCACCATCGCTGCCTGGAACGCTGCCTGCGAAGCCGGCGTTGACGAAGAATTCGGCCGTGACCCCGCCAAGATGGCCAAGATCGAAAACGGCCCCTTCTACGCTGTTGAAATCACCCCCACTCTGGTTGCCACCACCGGCGGCGCCAAGCGCGACACCGCTGGCCGTGTACTTGACTGGAACGAGAATCCCATCCCCGGCCTGTACGAAGCCGGCCAGCTGGGCTCCTACGTTTCCAACCTGTACCAGAACGGCGTGTTCCTGTCCGAAGCCATGCTGTCCGGCCGCGCTGCCGCTCAGACCGCTTTCGGCGGCAAGTCCGAAATCAAGGTTGTTGAGACCACCGTTGCCGGCCCCGCTTGGGAAGGCAAGGCTGACGGTGTGTACGTTGGCAAGGCCGACAACCTGCACGGCACCATCGAAGTCAGCTTCACCGTCGAAGGCGGCAAGCTGACCAAGATTGAAGTGACCGCCGGCAACGATCTGCTGTTCATGACCGCTGATCAGCTGGCTGCCTACACCACTTCTATCGTGGATGCTCAGGATCCCACCGTTGACATGGTCTCCGGTGCTACCGTCGACTGCCAGGCGATCACCTCTGCTCTGACCGCTGCTTTCGCTGACTAAGATTTAGTCAAAAAAACCGCGCCCCTGACGAGCAATCGCCAGGGGCGTTTTTGCGTGAAGTTTTTTTATGCTTTTTTCATCTTGTGATACGGCAGGGCGACGATCACGCCCAGCACCATCAGGCCAAACCATACCAGGATCAGATTGCCCCAGCCGATGCCTGATACGGCGTTGGCAAAAAGCGTAGAGGAAATGGAGGCCGACATATAGCTTATGAAATCAAGGAAGCCCGTGGCGCTGGATACCATGCCGGTATCGCGCAGGCTGGGGCAGTAGCGGCTGTACAGCATGGAAGCGGCGCAGCCGGAGGACATAATGGCCAGCACCATGAAAATGATATTGAGCATGGGGTGCTTGAGCAGGAAAACGATCAGGAAGCAGATGGCTGCGGAGGAGAAGGCGACCAGCACGGTCTTGTGGATGTCGTGGCCTAGGCGCTCGTAGAGGAACACGGCGATGAATGTGGTGGTGGAAATGATGAAGGTGGACACGGTGAAAATCAGCGCGGCGCGCTCGGTGGTGAAGCCTAAGTATTGCGACAGATATGTCGGCAGCCAGAAGACTACTGTCGTGCGTACAATGCCGCTGATAACTGCAACCAGTGTAAATTTAATAATTTGATGCTGAATGAGGATCTTGATGGCGTTGCCCTGCGCTTTTTCACGGCGGTATTTGTTATATTCGATTACGCCTTTGCGCTCATACAGCGTGAATACGACAAAGCAGATGCTGCCCATTGTGAAGAGCATCGCGCTGCTGGCGGCAAACACGCCTTTCCAGGCCATCAGCGCTGCCAGTACGCCCGCCAGCGGCGTGCCAAAGAAGGAAGAAAATGTGTAGCCCAGGCTGCAGCGGGTGGCATAGAGGGGCTCTGTGTTTTCTGCCACCACCTTGGTCATGGGGCCGTAAATCATGGAGAGGAAATAGCCTGTCATGGCATAGGCGATGTAGGCGCGCAGCATGGAGCCGTTGTTGGTGGAGAACAAAAGATTGCATACGCCTGCCAGCACAAGGCCCAGGCTGATCATATACTTGGATTTGATTTTGTCGCCGATGCGGCCGTTGATCAGCTGACCAAAGGCATAAGTGATAAAATAAATGGAAGAAAGCGTGCCGATGCTTTCCGTTGTGAAGCTGCCGCTTTCAATCATTTGCGGGGAAACGGCGCCCAGAATATTGCGCGCTACATACACCGCCAGATAGGAAAGGGAACACATGCTGCCGATCATCAGGGCCTTTTTTGCTTCGGGTTTGATGCTCATGATTTTCTCCTTTGCAAGTAAAGATCCGCTGCCCACAGTGTACTACCGGCGGGAGAAAACGTCAATAAAATAGATGAAATTTTGTAACATAAATAAATTAACGAAAAACATTAAAAAATGATTGACAAACGTATATTGCTGTGCTATGATGAGGCCATAAAGAGCAAGGAGGCCTGACGATGGAAAAGATGATGAACACAGCCCGTAGGATGGATAAGGTGTTTCGTGTGGTGTATATTGTATTGCAGATCGCTTTTGTGGCCTGCTTTGTGGGAATCGGCATCATTGCGGTGGGGCTGATTTTCAATTTGGATCCCGAGAAAATCGGCACGGGCTATGCGACGGTGGATCTTGGGCTGGCGGAATTTGAACTGGCGGCGGCGTTCACACCGGATTATAAGAAGGTGTTGTTTGTTGCGGCGATGCAGCTGCTGCTTTTGACGCCGGTGCTGCATTTTGGCAAAAAATGCGTGCTGCGCATCCGCGATATCCTCTCGCCCATGAAGGAGGGCGCGCCCTTCCATGCGGCGGTGGGCGGAAATCTGAAAAAGCTTTCCGTGCATGCGCTGGAACTGGGCGTGATGATCAACTGCATGAAAGCGATGGGGCAGGCTTTTGCGGTGCATGGCTATCAGCTGCAAACGGTGCTGCTGAGCGATAAAATCCTCAAGGTGACGTTCAATTATTCCTTTGATCTCAGCTTTTTGCTGATCGCGGCGGTGCTGTATCTGCTTTCCTGCGTGTTCTGCTATGGGCAGGAGCTGCAGCAATTGTCCGACGAAACACTGTAAGGAGGGCGTATGGCAATTATACTGCGGCTTGACCGGGTGATGGCCGACCGAAAAATGTCCCTTAATGAGCTTTCCGAGCGCGTGGGCGTGGCGAATGTCAATCTCTCGAAGCTTAAAAACGGGCATGTGAGCGCCATTCGCTTTTCCACGCTGGAAGCAATCTGCGATGTGCTTGATTGCCAGCCGGGGGATATTCTGGAATTTAAACGCGACGAAAAAGAATAAGCCGAAAGAACGTCCGCATAATGCCGCGGGCGTTCTTTTCCTGTATTTGCATTGACAACGCGTATCAAAGAAGCATATAATTTTTCCATTCATTGCAGCGATAATGAGGTGTGAAACGAATGAAAAAGCTGTTCAGCCCGCGCCTGATGCTGATTTTGTCCATGGCGATCTTTGGTACGCTGGCGCCCTTTGTGCGCAATATTCCGGTATCATCGGGGGAATTGGCGCTGTACCGGGCGATCATGGCCGCGTTGCTGATCGGCGTATTTTTGCTGATCACGGGGCAGAAAATCCCCTTCAAAAGCATTGGCAAGGAACTGATTTTGCTGCTGATCTCCGGCATGGCGATGGGCGTCAACTGGATTCTTTTGTTTGAGGCCTATAAATACACCACGGTGTCGGTGGCGACGCTCAGCTATTATTTTGCGCCGGTGATTGTGACGCTGGTGTGCCCCATTCTGTTTAAGGAAAAGCTGACTGGCAAGCAGATTGTGTGCTTTGTCATGTCCACGGTGGGTTTGGTGCTGATCACGGGTATCGGCGTACTGGGCGGCGGCAGGGATATGCTGGGCATTGCGTTTGGTCTGGGTGCGGCGGCGTTTTACGCCAGCGTAATTCTCCTCAATAAATTTATCAAAAAAGTGGAGGGCATTCACAGGACGTTTTTGCAGTTTGTTGCGGCGATTGTGGTGCTGCTGCCGTATGTGCTGCTCAGCGGCGGCGTAAAGGTCATGAGTCTGAACGCTGTGGGCTGGGGAAATCTTCTGATTGTGGGCGTTGTGCACACGGGCATTACTTATTGTATGTATTTTTCCTCGCTCAAGGAGCTGCCGGGGCAAAAGGCGGCGATCCTCAGCTATATCGATCCCTTGGTGGCGGTGCTGATTTCGGTCACGGTGCTGGGGGAGACTATGACGCTGCCGCAGGTGATTGGCGGCGCGCTGATATTGGGCTTTACGCTGTGGAATGAGATTTCGCCGAAGGAGAATAAACGGTGAGTCATTCCATAAAAGGGATGTTGGAGGATAAAATGGAAATAGAAAGATTGTTTGATAAGTGGTGCAAAAAACTCAGAATTACGCCGCAATGGGATGTAAAGCTGG
This sequence comes from Clostridia bacterium, assembly GCA_045632965.1. Taxonomy (GTDB): domain Bacteria; phylum Bacillota; class Clostridia; order Christensenellales; family Aristaeellaceae; genus SFMI01. The sequence continues at coordinate 1,666 of JAZQXQ010000116.1, read as the reverse complement.
AGCTTGTGCAAGACCCGTCATGGAAGAAAACGGGGGATTTCAAAATTGATCCATCAGACAGAAAAGCAATCTTGATGCTGAATGCGGAAAATCCAAAGCAAGAAAATATGGAAGAGGTAATTGTGCATGAATTGATGCACATAAAAATCTATCCGTTGGATCAAGTGTGTGAATCCTTGATTGTGAACAATTTTGAGGAAGGGACAAACGGATATAATTTTGCTTATCAGCAGTTTTTTGAAAATCTGGAAGTAACAGTTGAGGAACTCACAAAATGCTTTTTGCTGGAATTTGGCGAGGATAAGAGCTTTTCCTATGGCAGATGTGCGCAGGGAAAAAGCTTTAATGAACTGTATGACGGTTTGAAGCCAATTGAGTAAGAATTTGTATGATAAGGACATGAAAAAAGCCAAGCTGCCAATGGCAGCCTGGCTATTTCTTATTTGCGTGCTACGCCGCTGTCTCTTGCGGCCTTGGCCACGGCGGCGGCAACGGCTTTGCCTACGCGCTTGTCAAAGGCCTTGGGGATGATATAATCCTTGCTCAATTCTTCATCGCTGACCAGCGAGGCGATGGCGTGGGAGGCGGCCATCTTCATTTCGTCGTTGATATCGCTGGCCTGCACATCCAGCGCGCCGCGGAAAATGCCGGGGAAGGCGAGGACGTTATTGATCTGATTGGGATAATCGCTGCGGCCTGTGCCGACCACTGCCGCGCCGGCAGCGAGGGCTTCATCCGGGAAAATCTCCGGCGTGGGATTGGCCATGGGGAAGACGCAGGCGCCTTCGGCCATGGTGGCGACCATGTCACCCGTCAGCACGCCGGGGGCGGATACGCCGATGAATATATCCGCGCCGCGCACGGCATCCGCCAGCGTGCCGGTGATGTACTCGCGGTTGGTGATGCGGCTCATTTCCTCGTGCGCGGGGTTGAGATTTTCCATGCCTTCGCAGATGATGCCGAAGCGATCGACCATGATCAGGTGCTTAACGCCCAGCTTCATCAGATGCTTGCCGATGGAAATGCCCGCCGCGCCCGCGCCGTTGATGACGACCTTGACTTCGTCCATCTTTTTGTTTACGACGCGCAGGGCATTGATCATCGCTGCGGCGACGACAATGGCCGTGCCGTGCTGGTCATCGTGGAAAACGGGAATATCGCAGATTTCCTTGAGGCGTTTTTCAATTTCAAAGCAGCGCGGGGCGGCGATATCCTCCAGGTTGATGCCGCCAAAGCTGCCGGACAGCAGATAAATGGTGCGCACCAGCTCGTCCGTATCCTTGGTGCGCAGGCACAGCGGGAAGGCGTCAACATCGGCAAATTCCTTGAACAGACAGCATTTGCCCTCCATCACGGGCATGCCGGCCTCCGGGCCGATATCGCCAAGCCCCAGCACGGCGGTGCCGTCGGTGATCACGGCCACAAGATTGCTGCGGCGGGTCAGCTGCCAGGACGCTTGATAATCATCGCGGATGGCGAGACAGGGCTCGGCCACGCCGGGGGTGTAGGCGAGGGAAAGCTCGTGGCTGTTGGTGACGGGCACACGGGAGACAACCTCAATTTTGCCCTGCCACTGGGCGTGCTTCTGCAAGGATTCCTGCTTGATATCCATGTTATTTTTCCTCCTGCGCTTTATACAGATCATACGCGCTGCGGCGCATCAAAT
>JAZQXQ010000115.1:0-10585 GCA_045632965.1 Clostridia bacterium | reverse complement strand
CTGCGCCCGGAGGCAATTTCGCTGCCGCAGCCCGAACCGTTGGACGCGCTGCCGTCCGCCGTCTGGCGGTAATAATACCACGGCACAGCCTTGAACAGGCAGGATTCCTTCAAATAATAAGTGTGATTGTACACCACGTCCATGATCACGCGCAGGCCGTTTTTGTGCAGCGCCATGACCGCCTCTTTCAATTCGCGAATGCGCACTTCGCCGCGCGCGGGATCGCTGGCATACGAGCCCTCCGGCACGTTGTAATTCACCGGATCATAGCCCCAGTTGAAGGCCGCGGGATCGCCGCCCTCATCCACCGAGCCGTAATCGTATATGGGCATCAGCTGTACATGCGTCGCGCCCAGATGCTTCACATGATTCAGGCATGTGGGCGTTTCGCCCGCGCCGTCCAGCGTAGTGTCACTCAGCGTCAGCGCGGTATACTTGCCGCGATGCTGCTTTGGCACGCCGCTGCGCGGATCATACGAAAAATCCTTCACATGGATTTCGTAAATCACATTCTCCGCGCCCTTTTCCGGCGCGCGATCGCTTTCCCAGCCATCGGGATTGGTAAAGGCCAGATCCACCACCATGCTGCGCACGCCGTTAAGCCCGCAGGCCTTGGCATAGGGATCCTGCGTGCGGTTTGTTTCGCCGTCCACCGTCACGTCAAAATCATAATATAAGCCGTCAAGGCGGCTGCTTTCGTCATACCGCCATACGCCGCGTTCCGCCCTTAGCATAAAAATGCTGCGATCAGCCACGCTCAGACCGCCGTCGGGATACAAATGCAGCACTACCTTTTCCGCCGTGGGCGCCCACAGGGCAAAATGCGTGCCATGTTCATCCAGCCACGCGCCAAGCGGCGCATCGCTGTGAAATTCTTTTTCAAATTCCGGAGAATCAAACCGACGCTTGCAATGCGCCGGGGACAAAGGCGTTTCCATACAATTCCTCCAAGCCGTGCTTTTGTTAGCGTATCCCAACTCGCCCAAATTGTCAACCGGCCACGCTGCAAAAAGACAAAAACACAGCTATTGATGGATTTTCTCCATATCTATTTCTTTGTTTCTCTGCTACAATATATTCAGTCTATCCCGCAAAGGAGTTTTTCCATGCCTTATTCTGCCCATGCCCCCTGGATTTCCGAGCGCGAAGCCAACGTATGCACCTGGAAGGTGGATTACAACCGCGGCTACATCAGCAATATGAACGCCTCGCTGCTGGTGGATTTTATCTCCATGTCGGATCGTCAGCTGCATGATTATGTCCGGATGATCAAAGCCTGCGGCTTCACCGGCATTCAGGTGACGGATATGGTTTCCGCCTGGCGCGCCAGCGGCTCGTGGGAAATGGTGCACGACCGCTACAAGGTGCTGGCCGATGCGCTGCACCAAAACGGCATGAAATTCACCGTCTGGTGCTGGGCGGCGGAGTTTTCCGGCCACGGCTGGCACGATGACGAGGCCGTGTACGAAAATGCCGATCCCGCGCAACCCGCCTATCTCGATCCCCGCGTGCAGGCGGTTTTTCACAAATATTATGATATTTACGCCGATCTCGCGCCCTGGGCCGACCGCGTGATCGCGCATTTCTTCGATCCCGGCAAGCTGAAGGATACGCCGAGCATTCTGTATTTCACCAAGCTTCTGGCGGAGAAATTCCGCGCGAAGAACCCGCATATCAAAATTGCCGTGGATACCTGGGGCTGCCCGGAGGAATATCCCCAGCAGCTGGTGGAGGCAGGCATGGAGGATATCATGCTGATGGAGCTTCCCTTCCTGCCCACCTGGCGGCAGGAGGGAAAACGCGCCGCCTTCCGCCGGGGGGTAAAGCGCCTTGGGTGTGCGCTTGGCTCCTGGGGCTGGTACACCTGCGAATACGAGATCGACCAATTCCCCTTCATGTGCGTCAACAACCGCGTGCTCAAGGACGTATACAACCAGACCCGCGTGCAGGCGGATCACGTGATGACGCCCGCATACTGGAGCGAGATGGACTCCTATCATGTGCTCAATTTCTTTTCGCTCTACGCCGCCGGGCATCTGCTGATCAACCCCGAGGCCGATCCCGATCTTCTGCTTGCCGACAGCGCCGAGGCCATCACGGGCGATCATCCGCAAAACAAAAATCGCCTCTTGAACGCGCTTTCCCTCATCCGCGACGCCCGCTGCGGCGATACGTGGAATGCCTATTGGTGGCGCGAACAAGATTATGTACTGCTGCACGGCGATTATCGTGATATTCTTCGCCACGCGGATGACTGCATCTGCAATTTTGAGCAGCTGCTGACGGAAGCTGAGCCCAAGGACGGCATCCCCTTCCCCGTCAAGCGCAATCATCTCTACCGGCTGATGCTGCCGCATTTGTATCAGATCCGCCAATACGCGCAGTTCCGCGCCGCGCTGGATGAAGTAAAGCAGCTGCACGCAAGCGGCGCAGCCCGGGAAATCCTGCAGGAAAAGGTAAACGCCCTGCCCTTTGAAATTCCCGAATACAACTGTGTGATCGGCCTGTGGGGACAGCCGGAAGCGCGCGTCGCCTATCAGCTGGTATGCGATTTCTGCAGGGAAGCCGGCCTCGCCGCGCCCGACCGCGGGCACATGCGCTTTATCTTCAAGCGCCGCTTGTACGACGCGCTGTGCACGCACCAGCGGGGGCTTGACCATCCGCACTTTGTTTCCCCGCGCTTTTATGAGGGCGGCAAGCCGTACGGCGAGGACTTCGCCGCCGCGCTCATGGATGAAATGGTGCGCGAGGGCGTGCTCATCCGCCGCGAGGACGGAAAAATGGCGCTGAAAAACTGGGCGGATTTCCGCTTTGACTTTAATATCTGAGCATGCAAAAAGGGATCGGAAAAATCCGATCCCTTTTGTTTATCTGCTTACTTCACCAGCGCCATGAACTTCTTGGAGGCTTCGGTGATCTTGTCCCACTCGCCGGCCTTAACCCATTCCTTCTTGAACAGGCAGCCCGCAACGCCGGTACCAACCGCACCCGCGGCCATGTAATCCTTGATGTTGTTGCCGTCCACGCCGCCGACAGCCAGCATGCGGATCTGGCTCAGGGGAGCGGAAACAGTCTTGAAGTAGCTGGGGCCAAACACGTTGGCGGGGAAGACCTTGATAAAGTCCGCACCGTAGCGGTGGGCGTTGGCCATTTCAGAGGGCGTGAGCGCGCCGGGGATGGAGACCATATCGGCCGCCACGGTGGCACGGATGACTTCTTCGCAGGTATCGGGAGAGACGATGAACTGCGCGCCGGCTTCCTTGGCGAGGTTGACCATCTCAACGGTGGTGACGGTGCCGGTACCAAAGGCCATCACATCGCCCAGCTCCTTGATCAGGAGCTTAACGGTTTCCACGGTGCGCATGCGCTCTTCGTGGCTCTTCTGGTCGAAGGTGCACTCCAGCAGGTTGACGCCGCCCTCATGCAGCGCCTTGGCCAGGTTCAGGCAATCTTCGTCATAAATGCCGCGCACGATGGCAACGACCTTTTCTTCCAGAATCTTCTCAATGATTTGCTCTCTCATGTGAATAATCCTCCTTCGTTATCGCGTCCTGCCGCAATCGGGCAAGTATCCATTCTAATTTTTATTATAGCCGTTTCACCATTGCTTGTAAAATATGATATGTTGTATGGCAGCATATTTTGAAATATATAAAAAGATAACGCCGCCCGCGGGCGGCTACACCTCATCCGTCATGGCTAAAGCCATGCCACCTTCCCTTCAAGGTGAAGACTCTTGCTTGATTTCGGCCAATAAAAAGGCTTCCCCTTGAGGGGAAGCTGTCGCCCTTGCGGCGACTGATGAGGTGTAGCCCTCCGCAGAGGGCGTTATCCCCTATCTTTCTCACATCCCGCAAGCGCTTTTTTCACCATCCACACGAGCTGCCGGCTCAGTGATATTCCCTCTTTTTCCGCAAGACATAGCACCTTTTTCAGTGTTTCCTCATCAACGCGCACCGTCACGCTTTTGTATTCTGCATTCCTATTCATCTTTTTCTCTCCTTCCCTTTTCAAACCAAGCATACCATCCTTTTATTCTGCCCGCTACGTGCATTTTGCACGTAATCACGATCCGCCCTTTTCTTTTTCGCCATCCTGTGGTATACTAAAATAGTTGCCGAAGTGGCGGAATGGCAGACGCAGGGGACTTAAAATCCCCCGGCTTTGGCTGTACGGGTTCGAGTCCCGTCTTCGGCACCACATTTCCCGTCTAACTTTGATAGAGTTAGACGGGAACTTTTTATATTCAAAACAGCATAGAAGTACACATATTTTATACCAAAACAGAACATTTGCAAAAAATGACCGGTTCAAGATGTGTATTTCTTTGAAATTGCCCCTTTTCAGCCGTGTAACGAATAGGCCAGTAAATACTATGCAAAAACGGCTTGACCAAATTAGCCAAGCCGTTTATACGAATACTAACCCACCGCTATATTGGATAAGCCGAGGGTTTTCATTTTTTCGGCAACCGAAGAAACATCTTCTACAGAGGGAGTCGGTATATCCGGCAGCGGATAGGAACGCCCGAGACAGCGATATTTTCTGTCCGCATAGTTATGATATGGCAGAATACGCACAATTTTCGCATTTTTCAATTTACGGATAAAACTGGCAATGCCTTCCCACTCGTGATCGTTCATTCCCGGCACATAAGGGTATCGGATTTCGATTGGTTTACCGATACTGTCCACATATCTAATATTATCCAAAATGTTTTTGTTTGAATAACCTGTGCATTGTATGTGAGTCTCTTCGTCCATTGCCTTGATATCAAATAAGAAGGTATCTGAATAGGGTAAGATAGCATCGATCGCAGCGCGGCTCACGGCACCGGAACTATCGATTGCAATATTGATATCTCTTTCTTTTAATAGCTTTGCGATTTCGACGCATAGTTCAGCCTGCATCAGCGGTTCTCCGCCGGAAAAGGTCACACCGCCGCCGCTGTTTTTCATAAAGATCTCATCCTTCAGCAGTTCCGCAGCGATTTCCTTGGGGCTGAGGTCGACGCCCGCGGTCTCAAAGGCTCTTTGTGGGCAGACCGTTTCGCAATGCCCGCAGAAGGTGCAGTTCTCTCTTACAAAAACATGCTTGTTATTTTTGATGATGTTTGCATCACATAGTTTGGTGCAGCGCATACAATTCACGCAAAGCGCTTCATCATATTAAACCTGCACATTATACCCAGAAAAAAGCACTGCAAAAGCAGTGCTTTTTTCAATGAAGCGCACATGCAGTGCATGAAAGAATAAAGCAGCCTTCGGCACATAAGGATGCGAGAAGTACGCTTCGCTTCATATTTGCGAAGCAAATGCATCATACGGGCGCAGCGAGGGCTTCATATCAGCGTCAGCTGATGCTTCATTAATTCTAAAAGTTGCATTTTATCCTATGAGCCCAAAAAGCAGGTCATACGACCTGCTTTTTCATTTTTCTCACAATATTTCCCTGTGATATTCCGCGCCGTCCAGATCCTTCCACACGGCCAGATTTTCTTCCAGCACCATGTAGCCGTGCGCGCTGCCTTCCTTGGGGATAGACACCGAGCCTGGGTTGAGATACAGATTGTCTTCGCCGAATTTCTCCCACGCGGGAATATGCGTATGCCCGTGCAGCAGGATATCGCCCGCTTGCAGCGGCGGCAGATTTTTAAGATTGTGATTGTGCCCATGCGTGGCATAAATCAGGCGCTTGCCTGCTGTCAGCACAGAGTAATCCGCCATCACCGGGAAGGATAATACCATTTGATCCACTTCGGCCTCGCAGTTGCCGCGCACGCAGAAAATGCGCCCCGCCAGCGGATTGAGCATGGCAATCACTTCCTTGGGCGCGTAATCCTTGGGTAAATCATTGCGCGGCCCGTGATACAGAATATCGCCGAGAAGCAGCAGCCGGTCCGCCCCTTCGCGTTCAAAGGCCGCAAGCAATTCGCGGCAATACGCCGCCGAGCCGTGAATATCCGATGCGATCATCCATTTCATTGTTTTTTCTCCTTGCGCGCTTCTCGCCGGCGGCGCACGGCGTCCTTCGCCTTTTGCGCCCATTGATGCAAAACCGCCAGCGTTTTCTGGTCATTGGGAAACAGCCAGCGCAAAAGCCCGATGGCAATGGCACAGGTGATGATTTTTTCCGGGGTGAAGGGAATCCACAAAAGCGTCATATACGTGCCGGCCACCACGGTCATCCAGTTGATTTTGAAAAAAGTGCCCAACGCAAACAGCACATACGACCAGCCGTTGGTGATCATCCAGGCAATCGCCACACAGATCACCAGCCGCGGATTGAGCAGAAACTGGCACACCTTTTTGATTTTTTCTTTCATTACTATATTCAGCCTCGGTTGCAGATTACTTGAAGCCCCGTCATTGTAAACTGTTTTTCAGGCCTTGTCAATCCCGGCGGGAATGTGTCAGCCTCTTTCCAACCGATTGTATTTTGTGATACACTAAGTAAAACCACCTTGGGAGGCCGCCTTATGACCGACAAGAAAAAGGAACTGATCCGTTCCGTCAAGTTTACGCTGTTTTCCCTGAGCGCCGGCATTATCCAGCTTGTGTCCTATGCCCTGCTGTATGAAGGAATGCACCTGCCCGAATGGGTGAGCTATCTTATTTCGCTGATTTTGTCGGTATTGTGGAATTTCACTCTCAACCGCAAATACACCTTCCAGTCGGCCAGCAATGTGCCCGTCGCCATGCTGAAGGTGGCGCTGTTCTATGTGGTCTTCACGCCCCTTTCCACCTGGTGGACGAAGGTGCTGACCGAGGATTACCTGTGGAACGCTTATGTGGTGCAGATCGGCACGATGCTGATCAACTTTATCACCGAATATCTCTTCCAGCGCTTCGTGGTCTTTGGTAAGAGCCTTGACACCGCCAGGAAATAAAAACAAACAGGCAGCCATAAAAATGGCTGCTTTTTCCTTGTCAAAGTGCTATAATATTTCCATCACGCAGTAAAGGATGGTTTCACTTATGCGTAAAATCGGCATGAATCTCGCCGCCATGATCGTCAATTCCGAGGATATGCCCGCCGTTATCGCCAAAATGGCCGAATGCGGTTTTGACGCTACCTTCACCGGTATGTTTGAAATAGAAAAGCAGATGGAAATCGCCAATCTGCTCAGCAAGCACGGCATCGAATACGAAACGCTGCACGCCCCCAGCGCGGGCATCAATAATATCTGGCTGCCCGGCGCGGAAGGCGATGACAAGCTCCATCAGCTGTGCCAGTGCGCCGATCACGCGCACGCCGCAGGCGCAGACATTATCATCGTGCATCTTTCCTCCGGCGAGGCCGCGCCGCCGGTGACGGATATCGGCCGCGAACGCTTCACACGTCTGGTCGAATATGCCGACAAAATCGGCGTGCGCATCGCCTTTGAAAACCAGCGCAAGGTCTCCAATATCGCCTGGGCGTTTGAAACCTTCCCCAAGGAGAGCAACGTGGGCTTTTGCTGGGACTGCGGCCACGAAACGGCCTTTGCCCACGGAAGGCAGTATATGCCCTTGTTCGGTGACCGCCTGATCTGCACGCACATCCACGATAATTTCGGTGTTTTCCAGCAGGACAAGCACATGCTGCCCTTTGACGGCACGTTCGATTATCACCGCTTTGCCCGCCAGATCAATGAATACGGCTACACGGGCTCGCTGATGCTGGAAGTGGATTACAAAAAATCCCCCGATCTGTACGGAAGCCTGACCTACCTTGAATATGTGGAGCACGCGGCCAAGGCCGTCAAGCGTCTGAGGTATCTGGTGGACGGCGATGCGATGTAATTCTTGACACAGTAAACAATTTATGATATAACGAAAAAAACACCTCACAAAGGAGACAAACATGATGGATATGCTCAAAAAGTTCTTCCCCTTCTCCTTCAAGTCCAAGGATGTGAAGGATCTGGTCATCAACATCGTTATCTATCTGGTCGTCAGCATCGTGGGCGGCTGGGTGCTGGGCCTGCTTGGCGGCATCCCCCTCATCGGCGCCATCGCCGGCCTGATCGGCTCTCTGCTGGGTCTGTACTGCCTGGTCGGCATCGTGCTGGCCGTGCTGGATTATCTGAAGATCCTGAAATAAGCCAAACAAAAAGAACCTCGAAAGAGGTTCTTTTTTTGTGTCATAAAATCGCTTTGAGCAGCCCTTCGCAGCCTGATTTGATATCCTCAAACGTCCTGTCAAAGCCGCCCGTGTACCAGGGATCGGCCACGTCGCCGCCGTGGGCAAAGTCCAGCATCTTGCGGATCTTCCCCTGCGGATCGCCGCCCAAACTCCTTAGCATATTGCGGATATTGGATGAATCCATGCCGATCAGCAGATCGTACTTGTCATAATCCGCTTTTGTCAATTGCCGCGCGCGGCGCTGCTCGCAAGGCACGCCCCTTCGCGCCAGCTCCACCCGCGCCGGCGGATACACGGGATTGCCGATCTCCTCCGTGCTCGTCGCGCAGGAGGCAATCTCAAACTCCCCTTCCAGCCCGCGCTTTTTCACCATGTCCTTTAATATCATCTCCGCCATCGGGCTGCGGCAGATATTGCCAAGGCATACAAACAAAATTTTGTACATCATATCTCCTTATTCATATCCCCAGTTGCATACTTCCCATGCGCCGCCGTCCTTGTCGCGGTAAAGGTTGAAGCCGTAATTCTTCGCCAAACCGTAGGCAGCGATTTCAAAGTCGGTAAAGGACATACCGTTGAGATCGGCAAACAACTGCATGCCCTCGCGGTGTTCTTCCTCGGGCTGCCACCAGTCGTCGGCATCGGCGCTTTCGGCCTCGATATATTTGATCTCCACCACGCTTGTGCCGCTGAACCATTGGCGCACGGCCTCCTCGACAGCTTCCATCGCAGCGTGAATATCCGCCTCCGAATAGGTTTGGGCTACATCGATGGTATGCTTGACATTTTCCGCATAGCCGTTTTGAATATCCACCGCATCCCTGTGTACAAATCCCATGTGCAGCTGTTTGCCCACATAGCCTTCCACCAGGACATACTCCCACGTTTTTGCCAGCACATGCACGCTGGTGCCCGCCGGAAGCTGCGCCACGGCATTCATGCTATTGAAGGGATCGTCCGTCAGCGATACGTTCTGCGTAACCACGCCGCAGGTGTATTCCGTTATTCCCTTGGCAAGCCCCAAAGCCTTATACGTCTTTCCGGCGGGCAGATCCTCCAGCTTAATCCAGCCGATACGGGATTTATTGCTGTTGATTTCATACTCAATCATCAGCCATCCCTTCCATGTACCATAGCATTCAATGGCGCCGTTGGTGGATACCACGCCCTTGCCGTTTCCGGAGCGTCCGTATACCGCGCCCGGGCCCCGATACACTTCATACTTTTTGTTTTTGGGGAAAGATCCCGTCGTTTTTTCAAGCGTTATGATCACATCAAAGGGATCGTCAACGATCGTCGCATACTCCACCGGATAATAATACCCGCCGCTTTCCCCCGCGGGAATGTGAATCCAGCTCTGTTCGTCCTCCGTCTCAATCTTCCATTTACTCGTGCGGCCGTCGGGATACTGCTCCGCCAGATACTGATTTTCCCCTTCTATGACCGATTTCCACGTAAAGGTATCGCCTGTACGCGCATACTTATCGGACGTCACGTATTCGCTGCTTATTGCCTCCAGCCACTCGCCCGTGCCGTCTTCATACAATACAAAGCCGTCACCGTGCACCTCCGCGCCGCCGGCAAAGCCCCATACGCCGGTCAGATTCACTTCCGCCGATGCGCAGGCAAACAGGCAGCACAGCAGAACCACCAGAAAACAGATTTTCTTCATTGGTATCACCTCTATGCATACAACGCGCGCACGGCCTGTTTTCATCCCGGGATTTACTTTTTCAGCCACTTTTCCTTGAGCAGCGGCATGAAGATGCCGCCCTGCACGCTGCGGCCCATGAAATGCTCGATGCGCCCGGTCTTGGTATCATACCAATCGCCAAAGGGCACGCGCGTGCTGGTTTCCGCCATATAGCGCGCGATGGGCGCGGAGTACGCTTCCACCGTGCCCGTTTCATCGCTCATCGCCGCGCACCAGAGAATCCAGTCGGATTTGGTGTAAGCGGCACGGGAATCCAGCGGCACGCCGTAGATATTGGTGTTCTTCAGATACGTTTCACGTTCTTTTTCAAAGAACTCCGCAGGCAGATAATCAAGCTCAAACAGCACGTCCCACACCGCGTTGTATTTAAGGCTCCAGCCCTTTCCATCCAGCGTCAGCGCCGTGCCGTCGATCGTTTTTGCCTTCTCATACACAGCCTTGGCCATGCGGCGGCTCTCGGCGTAATACTTCTCCGCCTCGTCCTTTTCGCCCAGCATTTCCATCAGGTACGCATAGCCCGCCAGGCCGTACACCGCTTTGAAGGCAAGGTTGACATTATGCGCCAGATGCCCGGCAAAGTCATCGGTGCACAGCTGCTCTCCGGGGTCTTCGCCGTATTCGGTCAGGTACTTCACCCACGTTTTCAGCGTGGGCAGATACTCGCGCACCAGCTTGAGATCGCCGTCCGCCTTCACAGCCGCCGCCAGCATGAGGATCATGTTGCCGCATTCCTCCACGGGCATC
>JAZQXQ010000114.1:0-12283 GCA_045632965.1 Clostridia bacterium | reverse complement strand
TGACCGAGCGCAGCGAGACCATAGGTTCGAGTCCCCCCAAATCTTCATCTTCGGATGGAGATTTTTTATTGTTTTCCATAGCATGCGGTGATATAATATTGAAAAATCACATCACCCAATACCAGCATTTTAAAAGGATGTGCAGTAATGAAAAAGCTCCTTTGCGTTATAATTCTTCTTATATCGATCATGCTTTTCAGTTCTGCCGTGGCTGCTGAAAAAGAAATTGTCACCCACGATGGATTGGTACTGCTCAGCCCGCAATCCTTCTTCGACGAAAAATATACTTTTTTCAACGCAATAGACAATACCCCAAACGGTTCAACCTGGGTCACCTATTCTTTCCGCTTAGTCGGCGACGCAACGCTGGAAGAGGTTGAAGCGGATGCGGAAAGCTACTATCAGGCCTTGGCAGACAGTCGTTTTTTTGTGCGCGCTGACGAAAAAGCAAAGTATAATCTGTCCTACACCGGAGACCAAACTGTTGCCGCCGCCACATCAAGCGGCAAAGATCAAGGGTGGCACATAAACATCAATGTCAGTTCTGCTGTTGATTTTCTCGATATTCCTCATACAATTCAAATCAATCTGACGAAGGCTTTTAGTTTTTCCGACACTGAGAATCCTTACAAGGAAGAAACAGAATCTGCCCCAAACAATTCAAGCTCCATATCGCAGCCTACGCCCGACGATGCACAGAAAAATCAATCGAAAATAACTGCCGGAAAAACCGGCGAAATCGCATGGGATGATGGCCGCACGATCGCGGATCCGGGCGATTTCCTTGGTTATGAGATTGAATTACTGGAAACCTCTCCGGGAACCAACGACTTTGGCGGATTTACAAAATATGTATATGAAGCTATCCCTATGGCCGACATCGTAAAACTTGTAGACGCCATTGCTTCAAGTCCGTACTTTACATATTCCGGCGGTTCGGGCGGTGTAGGCGATCAAGCTTTCTGGCTTGCCCGTCACAACTATATCGGCCCTGATGCTGAACTTGCCGCACTTTGCCAAACCGGGCGCAATGAACAGTATGGCCGCAAAAGTGATTTGTCCATTTATGTCTTCAATCCCAACCAATCCGAATCCAGATTTGCACTCTACCAGTACCCCGGGTTTACTATCAACACCGACACGTCGAATATTAAGAAAAACAACGATGTTTCCTCTGATGGCAAAGAACGCTGCATCTACTGCGATTACGGCCGCTGCAAAACCTGCGGCGGCAGCGGGCAGGTGTATCAATGGGTTCCCGGCGAATCATACCAGCGCCGCGTCACTTGCACCGGCGGCTGCATGAACGGCAGCTGTACCGTCTGCGACGGTGACGGCTGGCGTTAAGCCGATAAACGCAGCGAGACCATAGGTTCGAGTCCTATCATCATTACAAATATATCAGCCACCTCAATCAGGTGGCTATTTTATTTATCAGCTTTTTTCTTCTTTTTCTGTAACAAACCTGCTATAATTGCAACCAACATAGTGAAGAAAGCTTTCCGACCACAACACGAAAGGAGGTGGAACAATTGCCAAAGCCCGAAGAAGTATACAGCGAATACCGCGATATGGTGCAAAAATACCTTTTTCGTTTGTGCCGAAACGATGCGCTTGCTGAGGAACTGACACAGGAAACCTTCTATCAGGCACTGCGCCAGTGGCACAAATTTGAAGGCAGAAGCAACATCGGCACATGGCTGTGCGGCATCGCCAAGCGCTTATACTGGGCCACGCTGCGCAAGGATGAGCCTTTGCCGCTGCAGGATACCGATTCTCCCCCGCAGCCCGATTTTGTGGAAAGCCTCATCCGCCACGATCAGGCGATGACGGCGCATCACGTCCTGCACGCGCTCAGCGAGCCTTATCGAGAAGTTTTCACATTGCGCACCTTCTGCGATATGAGCCACGCACAGATCGGCGAATTGTTCCACAAAAGCGAAAGCTGGGCGCGCGTCACCTATTACCGGGCGCGCCAGATGCTCTTGCTTGCTATGAAGGAGGCTGACCAACATGACTGAAAATTGCAATATCATCCGCGATCTGATCCCGCTGGTGATCGACGAAGCCGCCAGCGAGGACAGCGCAAAATGCGTTGAAACCCACCTTGAAACCTGCAAAAGCTGCCGGGAATGCTTTGATGCCATGCAAAGCGCCTTTGCCGTGGTGAAGGCCAAGGAAGAGGAGCAGAAAATCTTTTCCGAACCCGCCCGCAAACTTAAGAAAAAGCGCCGCCTGCGCCTGCTGCGCAATATCCTTATCGGCATGCTCATCGGCTGCGTGCTGGCGTGGGGCGGGCTGTATGGCTGGTCGTACCTGACGCAGGAATACCATCAGATCGTCTATCACGGCTTTTACGGCGTGACGCTCAGCCAATTGCAGGACGGCCGCGTATCGCTCAACATCGATTATTATGACAGCCATGAGATATCGGGCGTTGATTTTAAAAAAACGGTGGAGGACGGCAAGCACATCCTGTACGTCTATCTTGAAAAGCCCATCATCACGCAGTACAGCGTTATGCCAAGGGAAAACTATTCCTGCACACGCTTCTCGCCCGAAAGAATGAGCGAACTGGACGAAATTCGTCAGGGCACGCACGAGGAATACGTGACACTGTGGAAACAGGGCGATCCCATCCCCGCCGCCTCGGAAGAAATGGAGCTCTTTTTCTCCTACAATGACGCCTATCATGCGCTTTGGAATGATAGTCCCTCCACTCCCGACGGCAAATTGATGGCCTCTGAGGAAGTCCGCCGCGAAATGGAAATCCTGCGTGAAAAGCTGAATGCCATCACCGTGCCCGAATGGCAGTAAGGAAGAGAACGCGCCCATGATGCATTGCCTGATTGTTCTCCTGATCCTGCTCGTTTTCCTTTTCTGTCTGGCATTTATGCGCTCAAATCACGCCGACGACAGCCGCGATCTGAGCTGCATCGCGCTCTTCGGTTACATTGTAACCGTGCTGTATCTCACCGTTTTCAATCGCGGAGGCGTAACGGATATACGCCTGCAGCTGATTCCCTTTTATCAGTTTGATGCGCTCGTCCTAATCGGCATGATCGAAAATGCGCTGCTCTTCCTGCCGGCCGGTGCGCTGCCGCTGTGCGCCTTTCCCCGCTGGCGCATTGCGCACGCTATCCTCGCCGGCACGGTCTTTTCGCTCCTGATCGAATCCGCCCAACTGATCACCCGTCGCGGCATTTTTGACGTGAACGATCTGATCGCCAACATCCTGGGCGCCGCCCTGGGCGCGCTGATTTATGCAGGGCTTTATTCCGTTTTTCAAAAGCGGCAGACCGTAAATGGCAAAATACATTGAAAAAACGGAATAATACTTGCCAAATCCTCACGCTTCCTGTATAATATCATTCTCATACCAGCGAAACTGCATATTATCGGGAACAGGAGCGATTCTTATGTCGATTCAGATTTTCACTCTCCCCAACAAAAACGGCACTCTCCCTCTGCGTCTGGCCAGGGGCCACTTTGCCACCAGCCACAGCCACATCAATTATTATCTTGATGTGACCATGACCAAGCACCGTCTATCGGAAGCACGCGAAGCCGCCTCCATTCTGTGCAGCAAATTCAAGACCACCACCATCGTCGATACCATCCTGTGCCTGGACGGCACGGAGCTGATCGGCGCCTGCATGGCCAGTGAGCTGACGCAGTCCGGCTATACCAATATGAACGCTCACCGCTCCATCTATGTGGTCACGCCCGAGCACACCTCCGGCAGCCAGCTGTTCTTCCGCGACAACGTGGCGCCCATGATCACCGGCAAGCACGTACTCGTGCTGGCCGCCTCCACCGTCACGGGCTACACCGTGCAGGCCGGCGTTGAGGCCATCCGCTATTACGGCGGCCATCCCGAAGGCATCTGCTCCATCTTCACCTGCGTGGATGAATGCGCGGGCTTCCCCATCGTGAGCATCTACAGCAAGAAGGAGCATCTGGAGGATTACGAGAGCCATCCCTCCACCGAGTGCCCGCTGTGCAAGGCCGGCGTAAAGCTGGACGCGATGGTCAACAGCCACGGCATTTCCAGTTTTTAAACACAAAAAAGCTGCCGTCCATACGGACGGCAGCTTTTTTATGCCCTTTTTCGTTTGGCGATGCTGAAGAACTTATACGGTATTTCAAACACGAACACAATACCGAGAACGATCGCAATCATCACCTTCAGTGCCGTAAAGCCGCTGGAGAGCGCCGCGTCAAACTGATTGGTCACCAAATAGTACGCCGCCCAGTAAATCTGCGCCCCGGGCACCAGCGGGAAGATCCCCGCAATCAGGAACACCGTGGCCGGGCATTGACGGTATACCGCCGCAAAGCGCGAGAGCAGCACCAGCACCACCGTCGCCAGAAACACCGCCAGCGATACGCCCGCGCCCAGCAGCAGCGCCGCTTTATACACCAGCCAGCCCGCCGCGCCGATCATGGCGCAGTTGAGATACAATTTGCGCGGAATGCCAAACAGCACCGAAAAGCCGATCGTGCCAAGGGCGGACGCAAGCACTTCGATGATAAGCTTCCCAATCACAGCACGATCCCTCCCGTCAGCCCGTTGTAGATGGAGAACATCACGCCAACGCCGATGGCGATGGACACAAACACCAGTATCGCATCCAGCATGCGCACCGCACCGGAAATATAATCGCCGTCGGCAATATCGCGGATACCGTTTGTAAAGGCAACGCCGGGCACCAGGGGCATGATCGCGCCGGAAATCATGTGGCTGAGATCGTGCCCAAGGCCCGTCAGATAACAGCCAAGGCACAAAAGCACCACCAGCATGCCGCCGAAAATATTGCAGACAATCTTGTTGAAATGCCGCTTACCGAAATACAGCAGGTACACATACAGCACAATGCCCGTGATAAACGCCGCCAGGCAGTCATACAGATCGCCGCCCGCCAGCACGCAGAAAAAGCCGCTGCCCATGCCGGAGGCTATAATCTGCCGCCACTTCTTTTCCTCAGGCGCAGCGTCAATCTCTTTCAGCTTTTCCGCCACAGCCTCAACGTCCTCATATTTTCCTTCGCTGATTTCGCGCGACAGCTGATTGACCGCCACCACCTTATCAAGCCTTGCGCCCGTCACGGGGATATGGCGCACGCGCGCATACGAGCCGCCGCGCGCTTTTCCGCCGGTGGTAAAAATGCCGTTGCTCAGCACGAAAAAATCCCCCGAATCCACGCCGTAGTGCCGGCAGATGCGATCCATGGTTTCTTCCACTCGCGAGATCTCCGCGCCGTTTTGCAAAAGGATGTGTCCGGCCTGCATGGCGATATCCAGCACGCGGCTTTCATCCTGCGGACACACATTCACACTGTTTTCCAAAGCAAACGCTCCCCTTTGGTTCAGACATTAAAAACATTATAAATCCGCACCCCATTTTTCGTCAACCTCTTCATCTTGTATCCTTTTTCTTTCTATGGTAATATAATAAACTGACTCCCTTTATGAGTCCTTATCATTTCAACGAGGTTTATGGCATGGTAGAGAAACTTCCGGTTACCATACCCGCCCTTTCCGGCAAAACGCCGCGCAATGTGTATGTATACCTGCCCGAATCCGCCAAGAAAAATCCCAAGCGCCGTTATCCCGTTTTGTATATGTTTGACGGGCACAACGTTTTCTTTGACGAGGACGCCACCTACGGCAAATCCTGGGGCATGAAAAAATACATGGATCGCACGCGCACGCCCATGATCATCGTGGCGGTGGAGTGCAACCACGGCAAGAATCACGAGCGCCTCAAGGAGTATTCTCCCTTCACCTTCGGCTACAAAAACGAATGGCGCATCGTGGGCCGGGGCGATACATACATGGACTGGCTGATCAATACCTTAAAGCCCGTCACCGATGAAAATTACCCCACGCTCCCCGACCGCGAGCATACCTACATCGCCGGCTCCTCCATGGGCGGGCTGATGAGCCTCTATGCCGTTACAAAATACAATCACGTTTTCTCCCGCGCGGCCTGCCTGTCGCCCTCGCTGTGGACAAGCAAAAAACGCATCCTCAAATGCATCAGCGAATCGGACGTCAAGCCCGATACCGTGGTCTACATGGATTACGGCGAAAACGAGATGAAGCACCGCGCCGATATGAAAGGCGCTTTTACCGCCGCCGTCAAGGCGCTGCTGGATAAAGACGTCATGCTCACATCCCGCATCGTGCCCCACGGCGAACACTGCGAAGCCTCATGGGAAAAGCAAATTCCCATCTTCATGCGCACGCTGCGCGACTAAATCAATCGGAGGAATCCCCGTGCAGACATATTACACCAAATGGTTCAGCCCCCGCCTTCACCGCGATATGGAAATCAAGGTCTGGGGCCACGCCGGACGCCCCGTGCTCTTCATCCCCTGCCAGGACGGCCGCTTTTACGACTTTGAAAACTACAAGATGACCGACGTGTGGGCGCCCTATATTGAAGGCGGTCAGTGCATGGTGTTTTCCATCGACACGATCGATCTTGAAACCTACTCTGCCACGCACGACGCGCATGCGCGCATCTGCCGCCACGAGGACTGGATGGCCTATATCCACGAGGAAGTCGTGCCCTTCATCCGCGAGATGACCAACGCCCGAAACGGCTGGGAAGGCAATCCCGGCATCATCACCTTTGGCTGCAGCCTGGGCGCAACGCACGCGGTTAATCTGTATTTCCGCTTCCCGGACGCCTTTGACGGCGTACTAGCGCTCAGCGGTATTTACACTACGGAGTACGGCTTCCCCGGCTATATGGATGACAAGGTATACCGCAACAGCCCCGTGCACTATATGGAAAACCTGCCCTGCGATCATCCCTTCATCCAGGAATACAACCGCCACAAGGCCGTTATCGTCGTGGGCCAGGGCCCGTGGGAAATTCCCGAAAGCACCTTCCGTCTGCGCGATATCTGCCACCGCAAGGGCATCAATATATGGTTTGACGTCTGGGGCCACGATGTAAAGCACGACTGGGACTGGTGGTACAAGCAAACTGCCTATCACATTCCCCACGTATTGTAAAATAAAGGAGCAAAAACCAATGAAAAACTTTGTGTTCATTTCGCCCAACTTCCCCACCAACTACTGGCAGTTCTGCAAGCACCTGAAGGACAACGGCCTGCGCGTGCTGGGCGTGGGCGATCAGCCTTATCACACCCTGCTGCCCGAACTGAAGGACAACCTGCACGAATACTACAAAGTAAACTCCATGGAGAATTACGATGAAGTATACCGCGCCGTGGCCTTCTTCATCAGCAAGTACGGCCGCATTGACTGGCTGGAAAGCAACAACGAATACTGGCTGGAGCGCGACGCCATGCTGCGCACGGATTTCAACATCCCCTCCGGCTTCCACACCGAAGACATGGACCGCATCAAGTATAAGTCCAAGATGAAGCCCTACTACAAAAAGGCCGGCATCCCCACCGCGCGCTATCACATCGTGGATGATTTCAAGCGCTGCAAGAATTTCATCAAAAAGGTCGGCTATCCCGTGATCGTCAAGCCCGATAACGGCGTAGGCGCCTCCAGCACCTATAAGATCAAAAACGACGATGAACTGCGCGCTTTCCTGGGTGAAAAGGATGAAAACGTTTCTTACATCATGGAAGAGTTCATCACCGCAGAGGTCAACAGCTACGACGCCATCATCGACAGCCATGGCGAGCCCATCTTCGAAACGGGCAACGTGACCCCCAACTCCATCATGGACGTCGTCAACAACAACGACAACTCCATCTATTACATCGTAAACGAGCTGCCCGAGGACACCCGTGCCGCCGGCCGCGCAACCGTCAAATCCTTTGGCGTCAAGAACCGCTTTGTGCATTTTGAATTCTTCCGCCTGACCGCCGATCATCCCCACATGGGCAAGAAGGGCGACGTAGTGGCGCTGGAAGTGAATATGCGCCCCTGCGGCGGCTTCTCCCCCGACATGATGAACTTTGCCAATTCCACCGACGTATACAAGATTTACGCCGATATGATCGCCTACGATTCCAGCCTCAAGGGCGTGGGCGAGCGCAGCTACTGCGCCTTTGCCGGCCGCCGCGACGGCAAGAATTTCAAACTCAGCCATGACGAACTGGTCAGCAAGTACGCTTCTCAGATGCGCATGGTCAGCCGTATTCCCGATGCGCTCTCCGGCGCCATGGGCAACCAGATGTATGTGGCCAACTTCCCCACCAAAGAAGAGATGGAACAGTTTTACAAAGACGCCTGTGAAACCTGGTAAAGCATTATGGATAATCTGATTCTTGCCTTCAATGTCGTTTTGCCCTTGTTCATGTGCATTGCGCTGGGGTATCTTTTGCGCCGCCTCGGCATGATGGAAGCTGAACCCCGCCGCGCCATGAACAAACTGTGCTTCAAGGTCTTTCTGCCGATCTATCTTTTTCATTCCATTTACACCACGGACATCGGCACGGCCTTTGATTTGAAGCTCATTCTGCTGGCGGCCTTTGGCATCCTTGGCATCTTCGCTTTCCTGATGCTCACGATTCCCCGCATCGAAAAGGAAAACGCCCGCCGGGGCGTGATGATCCAGGGCATTTTCCGCAGCAATTACGCGCTGTTCGGTCTGCCGGTGGCGCTGTCGCTGTGCGGCGAAGAGAAGCTGGGGCCCTCGTCCCTGCTCATCGGCGTGATCGTGCCCATCTTTAACGTGCTGGCCGTCATCACGCTGGAATCCTTCCGCGGCGGCAAGCCCGATGTGAAAAAGATCCTCCGCGGCATCGCCACCAATCCGCTGATCATCGCCTCTCTTCTGGGCGTTTTCTGCAATCTCATTTCCCTGCCCATCCCCGAAGCTGTGCTCAAGGGCTGCAAGAACATCGGCGGCGTGGCAACGCCCCTGTCGCTGGTGGTGCTGGGCAGCGAATTTATGTTCAGCAACGTGCGCGGCTACTGGAAGCAGCTTGTGACCGTGGTTTCCGGCAGGCTGATTTTCTGCCCGCTGGTGATGGTGATCCTGGGCGTTCTCTTCGGCCTGCGCAACGAAACGCTGGTGCCCATCCTCATTCTCTTTGGCGCGCCGACAGCCGTATCCTCCTTCACCATGGCGCAGCAGATGGACGGCGACGGCGATCTGGCGGCCTCCATCGTGGTGTTCACCTCGGCCTTTGCCATCCTCACTATCTTTTTGTGGATTTTCATTCTCAAGCAGCTCGCACTGATTTAAATCAAAAAAGCTCCCCGCGGGGAGCTTCTTTACTTGCCATTAACCGTAGAAAACGAGGAAGTAGAAGTACGCGGGAATCACCGCCGCCAGCGTAAAGGGGATGCCGATGCGCATGAAATCGCTGTTCTTGACAATGTGGCCTTCCTTGCGCAGGATGCCGATGCCCGTGATGTTGGCAGATGCGCCGATGGGCGTCAGGTTACCGCCCAGCGTCGCGCCGGAGAGGAGGCCAAAGTACAAAAGCGTCGGGTCAACACCCATCGCCACGGCGATTCCCTGCGTTACCGGCAGCATGGTCGCCACGTAAGGAATGTTATCGATAAAGGCGGAGAGCAGCACGCTCATCCAGGTGATCAGGGTGTAAATGACAAACACGTTGCCGCCGCCGATCTTGGTAAACAGATTGGCCACCGCATCCACAACGCCCTTTTCGGTGATGCCGCCCACCACCATGAAAAGGCCAAACAGCAGCAGGTTCGTCTGAATATCAATTTCCTTCAGCGGCTCGATCAGGCCCTTGATGCTGCGCTTTCTGAGCATATTATACACAACGCCGATCACCATCAGCGTTACGCAGATGATGCCGTTGATCATTTCCGGCATGTTGGGCAGTACAGAGGCCACAATGAGCAGCACCACCGTGCCCAGCATCAGGACGGTGGGCACGTAATCGGTTACCACCGTGCGCTCGGTTACCTGCACGCTCTGCTTTTCATTGCGGAAAAGCACCAGCAGAATGCCGGCGGAAATCAGCGCGCCCATCTCCACGGCAAAGAAAATGCCGGGCTTTCCCTGATACCAGAAGAAATCAAGGAAATTCATGCCCGCATAGCCGCCCAGCAGGATGGAGGTAGTATCACCCACCAGCGTGGCCGCGCCCTGCAGGTTGGAAGAAACAGCAATGGCAATAATCATGCCCACAGGGCTAATTTTAAGACGCTTGGAGATCGCCAGCGCGATGGGCGCGATCATCAGTATAGTAGCCACATTATCGATGAAGGCAGACACAATACCGGCAAACAGCGACAATGTTACGATGGCCCACTTGACATTGGGCACCTTTTCGATGATGACGTCCGCCATGAGCGCGGGCATTTTGGATTCGATCATCAGCGCCACGGTGCCCATGGTGCCGGCAATCATCAGCAGGACATTGAAATCCACATAGCCGATGGCCTTGGAAAGCGGCAGCATGCCGGTGATGATGAAGATAGCCGCCGAACCCAAGGCTATCCACGGGCGATACTGCTGGAAAGCGAGCATCAGCACGTATGTGATGCCAAAGAGAATGAGTGCGTAAATCATGAGACGTGTTCCTTTCTCCGCAGCGGCGCCTGTCCTCACGTCTCTTCATGCATTTATATTGTGAACAAAAAAAGCAGAGCTGCGATGACAGCTCTGCCTCATTTTGCACACTAAAGCACAGGGGTATCCTATGCCGGCAATCGAGATAAATCAGGGCCTTGCGGCGCCTGATGACAGACTCCACCACTTATTTCGATCCCGGTTATCATATCATTACCGCGGCATTTTGTCAACCGTGGGGTGACAGCTTGTATTTTCCCTTTCCCCGCGGCATCACCACGCGGATTTCCACCGCGCTGTCGTATTCGTTCACTTCGCACCTGGCGTCAAGGCCGGTATCGCGCAATTGCTCCACAATGCCGCGGATGGCATTGATATACAGCCTGTGATCGCGCACCAGCGATATCACCTTGCGAGAGGGCGCGGGCACGGGCAATCGCTCCAGCGCCCGGCCCACCAGCTCCTCCGTTTTCTGCACGGAAAGCTTCTGCATGGCCGCCTGCTGGCAGATACGCAGCCGTGCGCTCTCCCCCGGCAGCGGCAGAAGCGCCCGCGCGTGACGCTCGCTCAAATTGTTTTCCACAATCAGATCACGCACGGAATCCTCCAGTTTGAGCAGCCGCAAGCGGTTATTGACCGCGCCTGCGCTCTTGCCCAGCATACGTGAGAGCGTTTCCTGCGTCATGCCGTGATCGCACAGCCGGGCGTAGGCCTGCGCCTCCTCAAAAAAGTGCAGATTCCGCCGCTGCATGTTTTCCACCAGCGCCAGCAGCGCGCTCTCCTCATCGTCTGCCGGCAGGATAAACGCCTCTATGTGCGTATGCCCCAGCATCCGGCAGGCACGGCAGCGCCTTTCGCCCATGATCAGTTCGTATCCATCATCGCACGGACGCACGGTGACGGGCTGCAGCAGGCCGTTTTCCTTGATCGACGCGGCCAGCTCCATCAGCGCAAATTCATCAAATTCCAAGCGCGGCTGCCGCGCGTTGGGTCTTATGCATTCCAAGGGCAGCCAGCACAGCTGCCTTCCGGCGGTACGGATTTTTTTACGTGTCTGCATACGCGCCTCCGCCATGAAACAGGGCGCGCAGCGCTGCCCCGCAGCCTCCCTCTGCCGCAAGGAAGCTCCGCGCGCCCCTGCCCAATATTTCTATGCAAAAAGCCGGTCTCCTGCAAAGAAGACCGGCCGATCGTTCGCCTGAATACGACCCTTTATTTCTTTTTTTCACCCTTGGGCGTATCGATTCCCAGCGGTTCCTTGCCGGGTGTGCCGGATTTACGCGGATAGCGTCGAGCGGTTGATACCATCTTTTTTACAGGCTGGATATAGTGTTCGCGCCCTTCGATGGGAAGCTTTACCATCTCTTCCGCTTTGCTGCCCAAAATCTGCGCCGCCTTTTTGCCCGCCGCCAATTCATCTTTGACCGCCGGGCCCTTCCAGCACAGCGCGTAGCCGCCGATCTTTACATAGGGCACCAGATACTCGCACAATACATTGAGCGGCGCCACCGCACGCGCCACCGCCAGATCCATCGTCTCGCGCAGATTCCCCCGCGCGCCGTCCTCTGCACGCGCATGCAGAACCGTCACATTCTGAAGCTTCAGCGTATCGCACACCGCCTGCAGAAAATCGCAGCGCTTGCGCTGGGTGTCCAGCAGCGTCACCTGCAGATCGGGCCGCGCGATGGCCAGCATCATGCCCGGAAAGCCCGCGCCCGTGCCCACGTCAATGAGTCTGGCATTTTCCCCGAACCATTCCTTATGCGCAAGCGGCAAAAGCGAATCGGCGTA
>JAZQXQ010000113.1:0-7216 GCA_045632965.1 Clostridia bacterium | reverse complement strand
AGCCTCTATTACACCATGACCAACCCCAACGACACCCACAAAACCATGGTGCAGGGCAGCTGGATCTATTATGATATGCAGCCCTTCAACCGCTCGCTCCTGAGCGGCTCCATCGTGCTGCTGTTGCTTAGCTGTCTGCTGTTCCTCACCGGCACGCACAAGCGCCGCAAGTATTACGTGGGCAACGCCCTGTCCACCTTTGCCTTTGCCGCAGGCAGCGCCGTGATCAGCGTGTGGAGCCACATCCAGCTCACCGCCTTCCGCGCGCAGTTCCTCGAAATCGACTTTGCCACCATGCAGAAGATGGCCAAGATGTGGAAAAAGCCCTATTACGATTCCACCTTCTGGTTTGACGTGCATTATGTCATCTTCGGCCTGCTGCTCCTTGTGAGCTTTCTGCTGATTGTGAATTTCATCTTCAAAAAGCAGCTGATGAAGGAAGAGCAGCGCCTGATCGACGAAGGAAAGAAGGTGCTTTGATGAGCATGACCGCAGAAGAAATCAAGCGCACGCAACTGGACCGCATGCGCTACACCAAGAACACATTCTCCTCGCGCATGGCGCTGCTGGCCATCGTCTGTAACGTGCTGTATTTCTGCAGCGTGTACGAATCGGACGTGGGCTCGTGGTATTACAAGATCCTCATCGGCGCGTCGATCGTATACAACCTTCTGTTCATGCTGATGGTCTTCCTCGCCTCCGAGGGCGTGAAGAACTACAAGATCGGCTACAGCTATCTTCTGCTGGGCGTCGGCGCCGGACAGATCGCGCGCATCTTCATCCTGCCGCTGATGGCCTACCGCGCCACCATCACCATCAGCAAGGTGAACTACCCGGTGATGGAAACGGGCCAGTTTATCTATGTGATTGCGTGCCTTGTGCTTTCCGCCGTGTGCTGCCTGCTGGGCGGCGTGATCGGCGTCAAACGCAGCCGCACGCTCAGTGCCTACAACGCTTCTCTCCAAGAAAAAGCCGCGTAAAGGAGATTTCCTATGGCGAATTTAAGCTTACAGCATCTGGATAAGATTTACGATAACAAGGTGCAGGCCGTGTACGATTTCAACCTCGACGTGAAGGACGGCGAGTTTATCGTGCTGGTCGGCCCTTCGGGCTGCGGCAAATCCACCACGCTGCGCATGATCGCGGGCCTGGAGGACATCACAAAGGGCAAGCTCCTGCTGGATGGCAAGGATATCACCGCCGCCCCCGCCAAGGACCGCGATATGGCCATGGTGTTCCAGAATTACGCGCTATACGGCCACATGACCATCTATGAAAACATGGCGTTTTCGCTCACGCTGCGCAAGGAGGATCCCAATGTCATCCACAAGAAGGTGCTGGCGGCGGCGGAAATCCTGGGGCTGACCGATCAGCTTAACAAAAAGCCCAAGCAGCTCTCCGGCGGCCAGCGCCAGCGCGTGGCCATGGGCCGCGCCATCGTGCGTTCTCCCAAGGTTTTCCTCTTTGACGAGCCGCTAAGCAACCTTGACGCCAAGCTCCGCTCCGCCACCCGCCGCGAGATCCTCCTGCTTCACAAGCGCATGCACGCCACCATGCTCTACGTTACCCACGATCAGACCGAGGCGCAGACGCTGGCGGACCGCATCGTGTGTATGTCCATGGGCTATGTGCAGCAGGGGGGCACGCCGCTGGAGCTGTACGATACGCCCGCCAATCTTTTTGTGGCCAGCTTTATCGGCC
Organism: Clostridia bacterium; assembly: GCA_045632965.1. Taxonomy (GTDB): domain Bacteria; phylum Bacillota; class Clostridia; order Christensenellales; family Aristaeellaceae; genus SFMI01. Next base: position 5,515 of record JAZQXQ010000113.1, on the reverse strand, counting down.
TGCCGCCGATGAATTTCTTCAACGTCACGGTGGAGGGCGACAAGCTCACAAACGAATATTTCACCCTGCCGCTGGACGAAAAAGAGCAGCAGCTGCTCGCCTCCTATAATAAGAAGGAAATCACCCTCGGCGTGCGCCCGGAAAACATTGTGGAGGGAGGCGAAGTGACTCTCACCGTCACCAACAACGAAAACCTGGGCATGAATACGCTGGTGCACGGCCGCCTCTGCGGCAGCCACGCCGCCTCTGCCGCCATCACCTGTAAGCTGCGCGGCTGGTGCGATTATAAGAACGGCGACAGCGTGCAGGTATCCTTCGTCCGCCGGCACTTCTTCGATAAAGAAACCACCAACGCCATCCGCTGATAAGGAGGAAACGATATGAAAAAGCAAGGCGGCATGAAAGAAATGATCCGCAAAACGGTCGTTTCCCTCAAGCGCAAGCCGCAGACCATCCCGCTGGTTGTTCTCGGTCTGGCATTTCTTTGGTATTCGCTCAACCTCACGCACATTTCGGACACCACGGCGAAGATTCAGCTAAGTGGCATGGGCCTGAGCGGCTTTTGTACGATGCTGTTCTCCCTTTTGTCCTTCGTGTGCTTCTTAAACGCCTTCCCGCACCGCAAGAAGGCCAATGTCCCCATGCTCATCCTCATGTTCCTGATGCTCTTTATCCTCATCTTCTGCGACAGCTACTATGCTTCCCGCATCACGCAGGCGATCACCCGCGCCGAGCATCCCATCGTGGTGGATCAGAGCACCGCGTACATCCCCAAGGCGTACAGCGTGCTGATGGTGCACCGCGTGATCGTGGTCATCGGCGCCGTGCTCACCGCGCTTGTGCCCGTATTGCGCAAGCTTCTGCGCAGGATCGATACCTCCCTGCCCGTGGAAGAAGCTGTGGAAATGGAAGAATTGTATTTGTCCGATGAAGCCTGAGAATCAAGAAAAGCGCACAGATGCTTCCTATTATAAGCTGCATACGCAGGCAGTGGATGATCTGGTAAGCGCAAAGGCGGAAAACACGCCCCGGTACTCCAAGGAGGAGCTGGAAAAATACCGCTCGGGCCGCGGCAAATGGAAATTGCCCGAGCCTGTCAAGGCCGTCCTTATCAAATGGTGGTTCTACGGCGCGGTGTGCTTTTTCGTGTTTATGGGGCTGGGGCTGTATCTGGCGGACACGCTGGATCTGTACTTTGTCGCCGCGGTCGTGATGGGCATGGCGGGGGATCTGCTCATCAACCGCTTCCTGCGCTTTACCGAAAAGCTGCCGGGCGGCAACGCCGCCTACATGATGGTGACCGGGCGCGGCGCGACGGGCTTTTTCCTCAATATCCTCTACGCCTGTCTGCTGCTGTTCCTTGTGGTCACGCTTTACGGCCTTGTCAACGCGCTGCTGGGCACGTTTGGCGGGTATCTGGGCGTTGAGCCCATCTGCTTTGGCATTTTTACCGTGCTGTGCGACATGCTGTGCCTTAAGGTCAAGCGCACGGTGCTTCAAATCATCGCCGTCGCGCGGCGCAAATAAGAAGGAGACGCTATGATCCGGGAATTGTTTGTTGGCTCCACCTCCGCCTGCTTTGAATGGGAGAGCGATTCCGCCTATTATGCGCCCGGGGCGTATGAGGTTTTTCTCGGTGAAAAGCTCGTTCAGTCCTTTAACACCAACGTCTTTTCGCTCTACGAGCTTTTGCCCGACACGCAGTATGCCTTGACGGTAAAGGCGGGCGAGGAAGAATATACTCTTTCCTTCCGCACAAAGGCGGAAACCATCGCGGTGGACGCACGGCAATTCGGCGCTGTCGGCGACGGCGTGCATGACGATACCGCCGCCATCCAGTGCGCGATTGATTTTCTGCCCGACGGCAGCCGCCTGTATTTCCCGGCGGGCACGTATCTGTGCCGCCCCTTGTCGCTGCGCAGCCGCATGACGCTTGATTTAAGCAAGGGCGCGACGATCCTCGGCCACACCGACCGCGCGCTCTATCCCATCCTGCCCGGCACGGTGCGCGACATCGTAACGGGAAAAGAAATCATGACCGGCGCGTTTGAAGGCCTCACGCGGCCGATGTACCAGTCGCTCCTCCACGCGGAATACTGCGAGGATATCGTAATCTGCGGCGAAGGTACGATTGACGGCAACGCGCAAAACGGCGACTGGTGGACGGAGTTTAAAAACTTTGAGACCGCCCGTCCGCGATTGATGTTTTTGTGTAACTGCAAGCGCGTCACGCTTCACGGCGTAACGACGAAAAACTCCGCCGCGTGGAACCTGCATCCCTTCTATTGCGAGGATGTATCCATCTACGATATCCGCATCATTTCGCCCAAGGACAGCCCCAACACCGACGCCATCGATCCCGAGGCATGCGCGGGCGTCAACATCATCGGCTGCCGGCTGAGCGTGGGCGACGACTGCATCGCCATCAAATCCGGCAAGATCGAAATGAGCCGTCAGCGGCTGCAGAGTGCCTCCCGCCATGTGATCCGCAACTGTTTGATGGAATTTGGTCACGGCGCGGTGACGCTGGGCAGCGAAACGGCCTGCGGCGTAAAAGATCTCACGGTCTCGCAGTGCCTCTTTAACGCCACCGACCGCGGGCTTCGCATCAAGACGCGCCGCGGCCGCGGCAAGCATTGCGATATCACGGGCATCGTGTTTGAAAACATTCAAATGGATAATGTCATTACGCCCTTTGTTGTCAATATGTGGTATAATTGCTGCGATCCCGATCGCTTTTCCGATTACGTCAAATCCCGCGAAAAGCTGCCGGTGGATGACAGAACGCCGCATCTGGGCTCCTTTACCTTCCGCAATATCCATTGCACCGGCGCGCACGCCGCCGCCTGCTATATCGACGGCCTGCCCGAAATGCCCATTGACGAAGTGACGTTTGAAAATGTTTTTGTGGATTTTGCCGACAACGCCACGCCCTTTGTGCCCGCCATGCAGAATGACGCCGTCAAGCGCTGCAAGATGGGCTTGTATCTTAACAACGTGCGCCGCGTCTGCGTGCGCGATACCGTGATCAGGGGCGCGGACGGCCCTGCGCTGATCACCGAAAACTGCGGCGAAGTCCTGCATGAAAACCTGCGTGAGGAAAAGTGATGTACGAAAAGATTGACCGCTATGTGCTGTCGCTGATTGAAAAGTCCTCGCCCGAGGTCACGGCCTGGAACATTGAAAAAATGCGCGCGGGCAAAAAGGCTACCTGGAATTATATCGACGGGTGCATGCTCTCCTCCCTGCTTGAGATGACGGACATCACGGGCGATCGCCGCTATGCGGATTTTGTCGAAATGTTTGTCGACGCGTTCGTGGAGGAAAACGGCGCCGTGCGCACCTTTGACGAAAGCAAGCACACGCTGGATGACATCAACGAGGGCCGCGTGCTCTTCCGCCTGTATGAAATGACGGGCAAGCAAAAATACCGCCTGGCGGCGGATACCATGCAGCATGCGCTTGACATCCAGCCGCGCACGGCGGAGGGGAGCTTCTGGCACAAAGAGATTTATCCCCATCAGGTGTGGCTGGACGGCATCTACATGGCGCAGGTGTTTGCCGCGCTGTATCAAAAGCACTTTGGTGCAGGCGATTACAGCGATATCATCCGGCAGATCAAAACCGTGCGCGCGCGCATGTTTGACGAAAGCAAGCAATTGTATTATCATGGCTACGACTGCAGCCGTCAGGTTTTCTGGGCGGATAAAGAAACGGGGCTTTCCGGGTCTTTCTGGCTGCGGGCGATGGGCTGGTTCGCCACCGCGCTCATTGATCTGATCGGCATTCTGCCGGGAGGAGAAGAGAGAGAGTATCTTTCTCAATTGCTCCTTGAAATGATGGAGGGCCTGACGCCTTACGCCGACGAAGAAACCGGCATGTTCTGTCAGGTGGTTGATCAGATCGGCCGCGAGGGCAATTATCTTGAAACAAGCGGATCAAGCATGATGGCCTACGCCATGCTCAAGGGCGCGCGCCTGCATGCCCTGCCCAAAGAATATGCCGCCAAAGGCCTGAAGGCCTTTAACGGCATTGTGGAAAAATATCTGTCCTTTGCGGGCGATGAACTGACGCTGGGCGGTATCTGCCTGGTGGCGGGGCTGGGCCCCGAGAGTGACAAGCGCCGCGACGGCACCTACGAATACTACATTTCCGAGCCCGTCGTGCAAAACGACGCCAAGGGCGTAGCGCCGCTGGTGATGTGCTATACCGAGGTGCTCCGCCTTAATCGGGCAGGATGATCTTCTGGCTGTCGGAGTCCGTGCTCTGCTCCTTATCGATCTTCTGCTGGTGATATTCCTTGGGCGACACAAGATATTTTTTCTTGAACAGGCGGGAGAAATAAAGCGGATTTCTGAACCCGCAGGCATGCGCGATTTCGGTGATGCTGCCGTCGTTGTAGCCTGAGCACAGCATGTCCGCCGCTGCCTGCAGGCGCAGGTTGTTGAGATACTTGTGCGGCGTGATGCCCATCTCCCGGCGGAACACCTTGCACAGATGGTCGTAGCAATACGGCATGGTGCGAAGCACCTCGTCCAGTTCGTAATTGGCGTTGGCGTAGTTCTGCAGTATGCTTTGCTCAATCTGCTCGGCCACTTTATTCTTGGGGTGCGTATCGCGGTAGGTTGTCATGCAGCGCACGATGAGATTGCCGTAGCTACTGAGCAGCGCCTCGCGCTTTTCCGCATCGCCGCGGAAAAGATAATACGCATCGGAAAAAAGATGCAATATCGTCTGATTTGCATCATCGCGGATGAGCACGGGCTTTTTGAAGGCCAGCGTCGCATCGTCAATATTGAGATGGATGTTGGTAAAGCCGCTCTCGCTCACATTTTCATGCGGCACGCCGGGGGGAATCACCACGATATCGCCCACACCGTAGGGCAATGTAAGATTGTCAAAAACCATCTTGCCCGCTTCGCCCGTGCAGTAAATCAGCTCCCATGTGGAGTGCTGATGCCGGCTGACCGTATAGGTGATAAAGTGCTTGCCGGCAAAAATAATGTTATTCATTGCGTCACCTCGTATATCCATTGTATCAAATCCATCGCTTTTTGTCCATCCCACCGCCAAACCAAGCAAAGGAGCGTATCGCCATGGCATACCTCACCCTCAAAAACATCAACAAAATCTACCCCAACGGCTTCCATGCCGTGCATGACTTCAACCTTGAAGCCGAAAAAGGGGAGTTTATCGTCTTTGTCGGGCCGTCGGGCTGCGGCAAATCCACCACGCTGCGCATGATTGCCGGCCTTGAGGATATCAGCAAGGGTGAATTCCTCATCAACGGGAAACTGGCCAATCAGCTGGGCCCGCGCGAGCGCGAGGTGGCGATGGTGTTCCAGAGCTACGCCCTGTATCCCAACATGACGGTGTATGACAATCTGGCCTTTGGCCTCTCGCTGCAGGGCGTTGATGAGGACGTGATTGACGAGCGCGTGCAGAAAACGGCGAAGATCCTCGGTCTTACCGATTATCTTGACCGCATGCCCCGCGCGCTTTCCGGCGGCCAGCG
>JAZQXQ010000112.1:0-8668 GCA_045632965.1 Clostridia bacterium | reverse complement strand
GAAAGTAACAAAGAACCTGCGTTGGTACCGTTTGTTGGCTGCGTGTGAGACGCGGCAGGCTGATTGAAAAAGAATCCGGAACCGAATGCGAAAGCAAGCTTTCTCCTCGGTTTCCGGATTTCTTTTTCAGTTTGCTTCGCAAACCCGCAGAGCAAGCTCTGCGGATTGCCGCTTTGGTACGGATGGCGAAAGCTGCCGCCGTTTTTCTGGGGAAAAACGAGCGGGTATGCGCTGCTGTACGACAATGCCGAATTGCGGAAGATTGGGAAGGGGCTTTGGGCTCCAAAGCCGCCTTCCCAACGTCCTCCTCTTACGCATTCTCCACAAACTTCAACAGCAGCTTCAGTCCGCCTTCCATGTCGCGCATATCGATCACTTCCGCGGGGGAGTGCACATAGCGGCAGGGGATGGACAGCGTGCCGGTGGGTACGCCGGCGCGTGAGTGCTGAATGGCCGCGCCGTCCGTGCCGCCGAAGGGTAGCACTTCACGCTGAGCGGGTACGCCGGCGTCCTCGGCGGCCTTGAGCATGGCATCGCGCACGCAAGGAGTGGCGACCATGGAAGCATCCATGAACTTGACGGCAGGGCCCTTGCCCAGTTGCACAGAGGGCAGCTTCACATCGGGCGTGTCGCCCCACGCGGTTACGTCAATGGCGATGCCGATATCGGGCTGCACGGAGTAAGCGGCAACCTTCGCGCCGCGGATGCCGACCTCTTCCTGGGAAGAGAAAACGCCGACCACGGTGTTCTTGGGCTCATCGAGGTACATCAGCAGCTCGCACAGCAGCGCGCAGGCGCAGCGGTCGTCCATCGCGGGGGAGGCAATGCGATGCTCGCCGATTTCAAAGCAATCGGGGGCATACACGGCCATATCGCCGAGCTGGATGAGCTTTTCGGCTTCCTCGCGGGATTCGATGCCGATGTCGATGAACAGGTGCTTCATCATCATCTGCTCGCCCTTGAGCGGCTGGCAGTAGAGCACGCCTTCGGTGCCGTTTTCAAAAACGACGTGGCGGGCGTTGGAAATCTGGGGATTGATGCCGCCCACGTTGTTGACGCGCAGGTAGCCGGTATCTTCGATATGGGTGACGACAAAGCCGATATGGTCCATGTGCGCGGAGAACATGATGCGCTTGCCGTTTTCGTCAGAGCCGAATTTTTCCACAATCAGGTTGCCCAGCGCGTCCACACGCATGGTGTCAACATGCGCGGAAATCAGATTCTTGATCGTTTCGGCGACGTTGTTTTCTTTGCCGGAGGGGCCGTAGGCCGCCAGCAGGGTCTTCAAAGTATCCCGAAGCATGGGTTGTATCCTCCTTTAAATTACACGTTCTTAAGGAACGCGCGCGTGAGCGCGTACTGAGCATCGATATCGGAAAGATGGGCGACGGACACGCCGGAATGAATGTAGCGGCAGGGAACGGAGAGCGCGATGGTCTGGCAGCCGGCTGCCGCGCGCTGATACGCGCCGGCGTCGTTGCCGCCGGTGGTGCCGCGCTTGACCTGATGCACCACAGCGTTATCCTTGGCGACCTTCATCATCTGCTGATACAGCTTGCGGTGAGCAATGCTCGCACCGTCCATGAAGCTGACGCATACGCCCTTGCCGGCCTCGCAGACACGGAACTGCGCAGGCACATCGCCCATGTCGTTGGCAGAGGTGCCTTCGAGGATGACGGCGATATCGGGGCGCACGGTATAGCCGGCGGCAGTCGCACCGCGCAGGCCAATTTCCTCGCCGGTGACAAAGGCGAAGGTGACGTCGCAGGGATAGTCTTCTTCCATCAGTTTGAGGATGGAGTAGCAGCCCACGCGGTCATCCAGCGCCTTGGCGCAGACAAAACCGTCGCCAAAGGGGGTGTAGGGCGTGTCAAAATAAGCGTAGGTTGCCGGCGGGCACTTGGCCATAGCCTCGCCCTTATCCTTGGCGCCGATGTCAATGTACAGCCCGTCATAGTCCAGCACGCGCTGGCGGTCGGCGGGGGACTGCAGATGGATGGCCATCGCGCCGATGACGCCGGGAATGAGATCTTCGCCGACGAGCACGCGCTTGCTGACGATCACGCGGGGATCAATGCCGCCCACGCAGCGGAAGCGCAAAAGGCCGTCCTCGGTCGCGCCTACGATGATGAAGCCGACTTCATCCATGTGCGCGGAGACGCAGACGTGGGGCTTGCCGACCTCGGTGCCCTTCTTGAAACACAGGACGTTGCCCATGCGGTCAATCTTTACGTTATCTTCGCCGCACAGCTTTTTGGCTTCTTCCAGAAGCAAGCCGCGCAGCTTGTATTCATCGCCCGAAGGGGCATGGATTTCACACAGCTGTTTCAGGTCCATAATTCATCCCTCCAGCTATCGTCGATGGCGGAGCAGTAGGCGGTCAGCAGACGCGCGCACTCCGTCACGGCATGCATGTCAAAGGTTTCAACGGAGGTGTGCATGTATTTGAGCGGGAGCTCAAGGAGTACCGTGGGCACGCCGCCGCGGACGATGGTGAGCGAGTCGGCGTCGGTGGCGGTATTGCGGGCGGCAACGCCTACTTGCACCTCAACGTTGATTTCGCGGGCGATTTCATCGAGCTTCTTGCGCAGATAGCGGTTGATGAAGGGGCCCTTGGTGGCAACGACATTGCCAAGCTCGTGCGTGCGCAGCGCAGGCGCGCCGGGGGTATTGGCATGGCATACATCCAGCGCGATGGCGATTTCGGGATCGACGCCAAAGCCGGCCGTCGCAGCGCCGTAGGAGCCGATTTCCTCCTGACAGGTGGCGACGAAATAGAGATCCGCGGTATGATCCACCTTCTGCAGCTGCTCCATGGCGCGCAGCAGGATGGCCACGCAGCCGCGGTCGTCCACGGACTTGGTGGCGTAGCGGTTGTTGAGCAGGGGGGTAAAGGCGTATTCAAGCGTGATGAAATCGCCGACGTGGACTTTTTCGTTCACGTGCTCGGGGGACATGCCAAGATCCACATAGAGATCTTCGCGGTTATAATTCTTGGCACGGTCGGCCTCAGTGAGCAGATGCGGCGGCTTGGCGCCGATCACGCCCATGAGCTTTTCCTTGCCCCAGACGTTAACGCGCATACCGGGCAGGATACGGGGATCCACACCGCCGACATTGCGCATGCGAAGGGAACCGTCCTCTTCGATCTTGCTGACCATCAGGCCGATTTCGTCCAGATGCGCGCAGAGAATGACCTTGGGGCCGCTGCCTGCGATATGACCGATGACGTTGTTCATGCAGTCGATCTTCACATCGTCGCAGTACGGTTTGAAAGCATCAGCGATAAACTGAGCGACAGCGCCTTCGTTGCCGGTGACGCCGGGCAGCGCTACGACTTCGCGCAGAAAATCTTCCGTTTTCATACTTCACGTCCTTTCCAAAGGAATATATATTCTATTCTACTACAAGAATTGCCAAAAGTCGCTAAAGTTTGTCTTTTTTACTTGTTTTTTAATTGTTTTATCGCGCGTATATCGGCTTCGCTGACGGTGATTTTGTAGGTCTTCTGATGGGTATAGGTGACAAAGCCTGTGGGCGTGCCGGCGGGCTTTTTGACGTATTTTTTAAGCGTGCAGTCAACCGGCACCGAAAGCCCCTTGCCCTTGGAATACCAGGCGGCCAGCTGCGCGGCGGTAAGGAGCGTGGCATCCGGCACGGGCTTGCCTTCATTGTGGATGATGACATGCGAGCCCGGCATATCCTTGGCGTGCAGCCAGATTTCATCGCCGCGCGCGGACTGGGTGAGGCGCTCGTTCTGCAAGGAGTTTTTGCCCACAGAGATCACCGTGCCGTCCTCTGCCTCAAAGCGCATGGGCGCGGACTGACGGGGATTTTTCATCTGTTTCTTTTTGTTGTCGCTATCTTTTTTGATCATGCCGGCGTCCTGCAGAACGCGGCGGATATCCTGCAGATCGTCTTCTGTTTCGCTGGTGTCAAGATCGTGCAGGGCGGATTCGAGAATTTCAAGCTCGCGCAGCGTTTTTTCTTTTTGTTCGGCAGCCAGACGCACGGCGGCGCGGGCTTTCTGATAGCGCTTGAAATAGCGCTGGGCGTTCTGTGAGGGCGAAAGGCGCACATCCAGGGGGATTTCGAGCATCTGCCCGTCGTAATAATTGAGCAGCTGCACGCTTTCCGCGCCGCGCGGCACCAGATGCAGTTGCGCGGTGAGCAATTCGCCCATCACGCGGTAATCTTCCATTTTTTCGGCGCTGAGCAATTCCTCTTCCTGCAGAGCCAGCTTTTTTTCGCTGCGCTCGATGTGCGTTTTGATCAGCTTTCGCAGGCTGGCGGAGCGCTGCTGGATGCGGTTTTGCCGGTCGCGGCCGTCATAGAAAGCATCCAGCGCCTCGGACAGCGAGGGCATGGGCTTTTGCTGCTCGGCGGGATAGGAAAGATACAGGTAGGGGAAAACATCCGCCGGCAGGCCGGAGGTGTCCTTCAGGAGCGTCGGCGGCTGCTGGCCTGGAAGCTTTTGCAGGAAAGCGGCAAGCTTTTCGCACAGCTGAGGAAGATCGATATCCTTGATATCCGTTTGTTCGCTGCCTGTCATGCGGTAGCACATTTCCTTAGCGGCGACGGCAGAAAGGCCGGAGACGACCTGCTGCAGCGCTTTATCAAGGCGGCCTGCCTGCGATGCAAATTTTTCCAGCAGATTCTCTTTGGTGGCGTTTTCGGGCGCGATTTTATCCTGCGCGGGCGGCGGCGTAAAGGTAAGCCCCGGCAGCGCCTGGCGCACGCGGCTCATATCGTCCGTTACATGGCGGATGGCGTCAATGATGCGGCCGTCGCGCACGAGGGTCAGATTGCTGTGGCGGCCCATGGCTTCAAGGTACATTTCGTAGGGATGCATCACGCCCAGTTCATCCTGCGCTTCCATGCGCATAACCAGCACGCGGTCGCCGTTTAATTGCTCAATGCCCATGATGCGGCCGCCGGAAATGTGCTTGCGCATCAGCATGCAGAACATTGGCGCTTCCATGGGATTGATAAACTGCCCCTCGGTCAGATGCATGCGCGCAAGGCCGGGGCTGGCGGTCAAAAGCAATTTATGATTTTTGCCAAGGCTGCGCACAAATAAAAGCAGCATGTCTTTTTCAGGCTGCGTCACGCGTTCTATACGGCCGCCGGCGAGCTTGGCATTAAGCTCCCGGGCGATAAATCCAAGTGTAATTCCGTCAAGCGGCATAAAGTATCACCCCGGATAATCATAGCACAAAAAGCTTTTGCATACAATGGCACACAGCAATATGCGAGGGGTGAAACCATTGAAACTGAAATGGAAAGTGAGCAGCGCTCAGGTGGAGCGCATGCTGATCATGACTTCGGCGGCGCTGGTGGTGGCGCTGGCACTGCGGGGAAGCGAAACGGATATGTCGCGGTATGAGGACTCTTTGCTGGCGGCGGCCAAGGTGCAGACAACCGTGACCCAGCAGCCTGCCGCGACGCCAACGCCTGCGCAGATGCAGCAGGTGACGGTGTATTATCAGGACGGCGAAGGGTACTTAATTCCCGTGACGACGCAGGTAAATAAAACGGACGGCATTGCCAAGGCGGCGCTGAATCTGCTGGTGGAGAGCGCGGACAATGACTATCTGGCGGCAAAAATGGGCCTTAAAACCGTGGTGCCGGAGGGAACGACGTTTGATATTGATATTTCCGAAGGCCGCGCGCGGGTGGATATGAGCAAGCAGGCGCTTAACTGCCAAAGCGCCGAAGAAGAAACGCTGATGGTAATGGCCGTGGCGCAGACGCTCAATGAATTTGCCAGCGTGGAGGAAGTATCTTTTCTCTTTGACGGACAGGCGCGGTCCAAGCTGACGCACGGAACGGATGTGTCGGGCGTGTTTGTAAGCACCGATCTCAATATGGAAACGATGGAAACCTTTGACGGAACGGACGCACATGCTTCGCTGGTGCGCTTGTATTTCCCCTCGCAGACGGGGCGTATGCTGGTGCCTGTGACGCGTGTGGTGTATTCGGATGCGGACGCCATGACGGCGATGGTGGAACTGTGCCGCGGCCCCAAAGCGGACAGCGGGCTGGAGTGCGCGGTGCCCGAGGGCTGCGGCGTTAAGAGCGTAACGACGAAAAACGGCGTGGTGACGATTGATCTGACGCGCGAGTTTTTCAGCGAGGCCAGCGAATTGGATGAGGATGAAACGCAGATGCTGCGGTGCATTCTCTTTACCGTGCGGCAGTTCCCGGGCGTGAAGGAAGTGAAAATTCTCGTCGAGGGTCAGGCGATTGAATTGCCCGAGGGATTGCAGACAACCTACGCCAATCTGGCGTCGGAAGTCATGAGCTACTATCCCGGCGTGATTGAAATAGACTAAGTGAAAAAGCCGCCCGAGGGCGGCTTTTCAATTATTCGGGCATGGTGAGGAATTTGGTTTGGATATAGCCGCGGATGCGGTCGATCTCAACCTCTGTCCAGGTTTCGCCGATTTCGATCACGCGGATGACGGTGCCTGTTTTGTATGTGCCGGAAATGTGCGTGCCGTAATCGGCTTTGTTGCGCACGTTGATTTCGGCATTGCCGGTGGTGTAGCCGTTGAGGCTGAGCAGCCCTTCGGGCCACGGCTCGGTTGCGATGGGGTAGAATTTGAGACAGTCCGTGCGGATGTAGCCCACGGCGTTGTTGTAATAGATTTTGGAGAAATTCCTGCCTTTTTCCAGCACCAGCGCATAGCGGCCCGCCTTACAGTTTTTGACCATGGCGGCGGACTGGCTGGCCTTTTCACGCAGGGTGGCTTTACCGGTCTTGGGCGCGTAGATGACGGCGAGGCGCTCTGATTCCTCGGCGGTTGAGTCAAATTCCAGTTCGCTTGTCAGCACGGTGATTCTTTCATCGCCGACGGTAATCTGGGATTCGTAAGAGCTGAGGATATCAATCTGCGCCGCTTGCCCTTGATACATAACGGTGGATTTGATGGGCGCGGGCGTTGCAGTGACGCGGGGCGCGAAGGTTTTGTTGGAAGAGGAAGAAGGCTTTTTCGTGGATGGCGCTTTGGTGGGGGCGGTGGAGGCCTTCTTGGTAGCCGGTGGAGCCGTGGATTCTGGCGCGGCCGTGGGTTCTGCTTTGCCGGTAGCCCAGGGGGTGTTGTAAACGTCGTTCAGGTAGGCGGAAACGTAATGGAAGTTAAGCGTGGATGGATCAATTTCGCCGCTGCGAACCATGTCGTAGAAATCCAACTCCTGCGGCGCGTAGCTTTCACCGCCTGGAGTCAGATAATGAACGCAGCCTGAACCGACGGCATCGGATGATACATAACCACCTATCATGGTTCCGTCTGCTGTCATTGTATGGATGCTCATTGTGCCATTGTGCAAATCGGTAGTAACCTGCACATAAGTGCCGGCATAAAATGTTGTTACATAGGCGCCTCTGTGGTTGTAGACATCAACTGTCTGTATAATTTTGCGGCGGCCATACATGCGGATCCATTCATCCTGTGTAAGCGCAGAAGCGGAAGAAGCCAGCAGAACAATGAAAAGAAAAACGAAAATGGCAATACTCAGTATTTTTTTAATCATGCAAAAATACCTCCGTAAAAACCATTATAATATGAAAACTGCCGCTTTACAACGGCAGTTTATGTTTTATTGCTGATAGTTGGCGTATACCTCGGCCAGACGGTGCGGATAGTCCGTCATGATGCCGTCGGCGCCGATGCCGATGAGCATTTTCATTTCCTCGGGATCGTTGATCGTCCAGTAATGCACGGCGAGGTTATGCGCGTGCGCACGGTTGACCAGGCCCTTGGTGGCGAGGCTGATACCGTATTCTTCGGTGGGCAGCTGGAAAACGCACATCTTGTCGGTGAAGAAATTGTCAAGGCCCAGCAGGTGCAGGGCGAAGAACTTGACCACGCCGCCCGTCGAGGGGGAATACATGAAGGCTTCGGGCACTTCGCCGGCTTTCTGCATGCGGTTGAACTCGGCGTAGATTTCATTGTGGAACGAGGCCAGCACCACACGGTCAAAGGCGTCGTGCACTTCAAGGAGGCGGATGACTTCGCGCAGGGCTTTCAGGCCGGTTTCGCCATCCTGCTTGATCTCGACATTGATGCGGTTTTCGGGGAAGGCGACGATGAGCTCTTCCAAAGTGGTGGCAAGGAAGACCTTTTCATCGCGCGGGGAGACGCCATCGGGATAGGAAACATCGGCGGGGTATTTTTCAACGCCGTCATCTGTGGTGAAGTGCTTGCGCTCGCCGTTCAGCACGCCGCCGGAGGTGGGATTGGTATAACCGAAATCGACCTTCTGCGCCATCAGATCGGCATAATTCCAATCGGCAATGGCGCCGGTGACGTTGGTTTTGCGGTCAAGGGTGGTATCGTGGGAGAGGATCACCACGCCGTCCTTGGTGATGCTCACGTCCGTTTCCATCATCACGCGGGGATCGACGCTGTAAGCATTGTAGAAGGCTTCCAGCGTGTTATCGGGAAATTCCTTATTGCCGCCGCCGTGAGCGATGAGGATGGGCAAGTCGCTGTCCTTCATCATGGGATTGGCGAGGGAAAAGTTATTCTGACGGGGGAAGAGGGCGACAGCGGCATAAATGACGATCAGTGCGAGGAAGAAAATGAGCGCTTTCTTCCAGCGCTTTTTTGTTTTGGTTTTCATGGGACAAAATCCTTTGTAATGTATTGTGTGCTGTTAAATG
>JAZQXQ010000111.1:0-22691 GCA_045632965.1 Clostridia bacterium | reverse complement strand
CGCAGACCCTGGAAAGCATAGGGCGAGGTACGGGGCTTGAACGCGCCGCCGCGCAGCATGGTTGCGCCTGCCGCCTTGACCGCCTGCGCCACTTCGCAGATCTGCTCCTCGCTTTCGATGCTGCAGGGGCCGGCGATGATGCCGAAATTCCCGCCGCCTACCTTGGCGTTGCCCACCGTCACGATGGTGTCGTCCTCGTGGAATTTGCGGTTGGCATTTTTATAGGGCTCCTGTACGCGCTTGACTTCTTCCACAATATCAAGCGCTTTGAGCAGATCAATATCGATCCGTGAGGTATCGCCCACCAGACCGAGAATATGGTGCGTGTTGCCCTTGACCTCGTGCAAGTGAATCTGCTGGTTGTTCAGCCAGTTTTTCAGGTTTTCCAGTTGCTTTTCATCGGGGTTGCTGCGCAGGATTACTATCATTGTACAACTTTCCTTTCAAAAAGAAAAGCCCCCGCTGCATTGCTGCCGCGGAGGTTGAGGAGGGGCCTTATGCCCTTCGTAAAATCAACACATCAGCAACAATGCGAACAAGCCTTGCGGAAATAAAAGCCCGCAAAGCTAAAAAAGAAGAAGCCAAACAGCCTGGATCGATCCATGACGCGCGCTCCTCCTTTCCTTTGTTGCCTGATATGTGAAAAATAGTATCACTTTTGCCGGGGGATGTCAACGGAAAGGCTTGGAAAAACAAAAGAGAAACAATGGGGGAGAACGATCGAGGGGCTGCTTTGGGTGGCCAAAGCACCCCTCGAGCACCCCCGAAAGCCAGCGTTTTGCTGACGTGAAAGTTTGGCGCAGGCTATCGTCGCCGAAACGCGGGTTGGGGGTAACGCCAGCTGCGGCTGGCTACACCTCATCCGTCACGGCTACGCCGTGCCACCTTCCCCTCAAGGGGAAGGCATTTGCTGGACTTCAGCCAATAAAAAAGGCTTCCCCTTGAGGGGAAGCTCCGCCGAAGGCGGTGATGAGGTGTAGCCGTCCGCAGACGGCGTTATTCTTTCCGCGCCGCAGCGCGAATTCCCCGCTCGTTTTTCCGCAGAAAAACGGCGGCTCCCAACGCCATCTGTTCCAAACCAAACGCTGCTTTCTTTGTTACTTTCTTGGGCTCCAAGAAAGTAACATCCCTTTCCTCACATCATCCCGGCGAACCTTGCCGCATTGTACACGCAAATCAGGATGATCAGCACCAGCAGCGCGGTGAAGAGCTTATCCACCTGCCGGGGGCTCAGCTTTTCATTGAGCTTGTGGCCGATGGTGCCGCCCAGCACGCCGCCAAATACCATCAGGAGAAGCAGCGCCCAGGGGAACTGCGGAATCCTGCCCTGCACGGCAGTACTCAGCGCGCTGGCCGCCTGGGAGAAAAGGATGACATACAGGCTGTTGGCGGCTGCTTTTTTTGTGTCCATGGAGAAGAAATAGTACAGCACGCACAGATTGATCGGCCCGCCGCCGATGCCAAGGAAGGAGCTCATCACGCCCAGCACCAGGCCGATCAGCGCACAGAAAACGGGGTTTTTGACGCTGAGTGTTGTGATCTTCGCGCGATAGAGCATATAAAAGAGCGTGCCCAGCGTGATGACGCCAAGCGCGACGGACTGAATCAGCCCCACCGGCGCTTCGCCGACGGAGGCTTTGATCACATCAAAGATCGCTTTACCGATCAGGCCGCCTGCCGCCGCGCCCAGAGCCAGCGGCGTGCCCGTCTTCATATCCACCAGACGGCGCTTGCGCTGCTTGTAAACGGAAATACAGCTCATGGAAAGCACCGTCAGGCCGGAGAGGAAGCTGAGCGCACTGACCGAGAGCATGCCCAGAGAATCGACCACGGGCTTGATGATCACGCCGCCGCCCATGCCGCAAATGCCCCCGGCGGTGGACGCCATGAGACAAACGATGAAAATCAGTGCGTACAGCATGTGCGTCAGGTCCTCACAAACGTATCGTAAATGGCGCTGATGGTCTTTTCAAAGTCCTGCTCATCCACGCCTACGATGATGCTGATTTCGCTCGAGCCCTGATCAATGGTGCGGATGGAAACACCCTGCGTGGAAATGGCGGTGAACAGGCGCGCCGCCGTACCAAAGGCGTGCACCATGCCGCGGCCTACGGTGGCAATCAGCGCCAGATGCTCGTGCACGGAAATCTGATCGGGATTGGTCAGTTCGCGGATGCGGTCAATCACCTGATCGCGCTTGCCGGCGAGTTCCTTTTCGGAAACGACCACGCACATCGTATCAATGCCCGTGGGCAGATGCTCAAAGTTGACGCCCGCTTCCTCCACGGCCTGCAGTACGCGGCGGCCAAAGCCCAGCTCGGCGTTCATCATGTCCTTTTCCACGGAGATGATGGTAAAGCCCTTGTGGCCGGCAATGCCCGTGATCACGCAGCCGCTTGAATCGCGCTCGGCCACGTCGTGAATCATCGTGCCGGGATGCAAAGGATCATTGGTGTTGCGGATGTTGGTGGGAATGCCCGCCTTGCGCACGGGGAACACGGCCTCTTCATGCAGAACCGTCGCGCCCATGTAGGAAAGCTCACGCAGCTCGCGGTAGGTGAGGGTGGAAATGTGCTTGGCATCGGGCACGATGCGCGGGTCCGCCATGCGGAAGCCCGATACGTCCGTCCAGTTCTCATACACATCGGCATTGACGGCGCGCGCAACCAGAGCGCCCGATACGTCGCTGCCGCCGCGGGAGAAGGTAATCACCGTGCCGGTTTCGTCCGCGCCGTAGAAGCCGGGAACAACCGCGCGCTCCAGGGGCGACAGGCGCTCCGCCAGCAAGGTATTGGTGGTTTCTTCGTCCAAATGCCCGTCCTTGGTAAAGCGGATGACCTCGGCAGCATCCACGAACTCAACGCCCAGATAGCGCGCCAGCAGCTTGCCGCTCAGATACTCGCCGCGGCTGGCGGCCAGCATGGGCGAGGCGCCGTTGGCAATCTGCTCGCTCACTTCGTCAAGCCACTCCTTGGGGAAATCCACGCCCAGCTCCTCGGCGATTTCGGTGTAGCGGAAAGCGATGCGCTCAAAGATGTGTTTGAAATTGCGGCCTGCTGCGGCTGCACTCTGGCAGGCGTAGAGCAGGTCGGTGATTTTTTCGTCCCCGGGGCCGCGCTTGCCGGGCGCGCTGGGCACGATATAACGCCGCTGCGGATCGCGGCGGACGATGTCCTTTACTTTTTCAAATTGCTTTGCGTCAGCCAGCGAGCTGCCGCCGAATTTGCATACCAGCATGGTAAAAAACCTCCCCAGAATCCAACAATGGACAATAAAGATATTGTATCTCTTTTTCCAGATCGTGTCAATGTCACTTCATTATTATGCCGCCGCGGCGCGGTGCGCGCCTGTCCTGCTTTACATTTTCTCCGTTTTTTCATATAATAAAAGACACGCGTGCATGAGAAATGGCTTTTTGTACCATGCTTATTTCCGGAGGGGAAAAGCATGGAAGAGCTTCTCTATGCGCTGCTGCAAATGACGGGGCGCATCGAAGGGCACCTGAACAACCGCAGACGACGGCGGATAGAGGCCTTTTTGAACGGCATCCTGCGCGGCGCAGGGGCGGTGATCGGCTTTGCGCTCATGGGCACGGCGGGCGTGTGGATACTGCAATATCTGGCGGAGCGCAATCTGCCCGTGATCAGCGATTTTCTCGCTGAGGTGGTCACGATGGTGCGTATGAGGATTCAATGAAGCAAAGGATATTATACCTGATGACGGCGCTGACATTTGCGCTGGACAGGATAGTGAAAATGGCTTGGGGAGAGAGCGAATTTACGCTGATTCCCTATGTGCTTAAGGTGCACGGCACGAAAAACACCGGCATGGCCTTTGGCTGGCTTGCGGGCAAGCCCCTGCTGCTGGCGGCAATCACGGTGCCGGTGCTGCTTGCGCTGGTTTTGTATCTGCGAAAGCATGCGGTGAGCTTTTTTGAGGCGCTGGGCATGGGGCTTTTGATCGGCGGGGCGCTGGGCAATCTTTTTGACCGGCTGGTGTACGGCTATGTGATTGACATGCTCGAGCCCCTGTTTATGAATCTGTTTATTTTCAACATCGCCGACGCCGGCATCACGGTGGGCGCGGGAATATTGATGATCTGCCTGCTTTTCGGAAAGGAAGACGCAAAAGATGGAGCTGCTTGAATATATTGCCGACGGGACGCGGCTGGACGTGCTTTTGACAAAGGACGGCGCGCTGTCGCGCTCACGGGCGGCGGATCTGATCCGCGAGGGCGCGGTGACGGTGAACGGTAAAGCGGAAACGAAACCCTCCTGCAAGCCGGACAAGGGCGCACAGGTTGTTTTGACGATGCCGGAAATCAAGCCCGCGCAGGCGGAGGCGCAGGATATTCCCTTGGAAATTCTTTATCAGGATCAGCACCTGGCGGTGGTGGTCAAGCCCTGCGGCATGGTGGTGCATCCGGCGGCGGGTAATCCCGACGGCACGCTGGTGAACGCGCTGATGTATCATCTCGATCATCTCTCCGGCATCGGCGGGGAGATGCGCCCGGGCATTGTGCACCGTCTGGATAAGGATACTAGCGGCCTATTGATGGTGGCCAAGGATGACGAAACGCATAACGCGCTTTCTCAGCAATTGAGCGAGCGCACGATGGAAAAGCATTATTACGCGGTGGTCGCGGGCGTGATGAAGGAGCAGGAGGGCGTGATTGATGCGCCCATTGCCCGCAGCAAGAACGACCGCAAAAAGATGGCGATTGACCCTGCCGGCCGCCCTTCGCGCACGGAGTGGAAGGTGGTCTGGCAGGAGAAGGACCGCACGCTGCTGGATATTCATCTGATCACCGGACGCACGCATCAGATCCGCGTGCACATGGCGTCCATCCATCATCCGGTGCTGGGCGACCCCATCTACGGCGTCAAGAACATGCCGCACGCCAAAAGGCTGATGCTGCACGCCTACTCGCTGAAATTCACGCACCCTATCACGGGCCAGGAGATGCACTTTATCGCTCCGCCGGAGGAGTGTTTTAAGGCGCCATAAACAAAAATCACCAGCTGGGCTGGTGATTTTTGTTGTGAAATTTGAGCTTGTATGTATCAGGCCATGCCAAGATATGCGCGTTTTATACGTTCATCGTTGCGCAGTTCTTCACAGGTGCCGGACAGCGCAATCTCGCCGTTCTGCAGTACATAGCCGCGGCTGGCTGTTTTCAGGGCAATATTGGAGTTCTGTTCAACCAGCAGGATGGTCGTTCCCTGACGCTCGTTGATCTCTTTGATCGTTCTGAAGATATCTTCAACGATGATGGGGGCCAGGCCCAGGGAGGGCTCGTCCAGCAGAATGATGTCGGGCTTGTTGACCAGCGCGCGGCCAATGGCCAGCATCTGCTGTTCACCGCCGGACAGCGTTCCGGCCATCTGATTTTCACGTTCTTTCAGGCGCGGGAAGATTTCGTACACGGTCTGGATATCCTTTTGTATTTCGGCTGTGTCATTTCTGCGATAAGCGCCCATCTTCAGGTTTTCATATACGCTCATCTGGGCAAAGACGTGGCGGCCTTCAACGACGGCCATGATACCCATTTTGCAGATGGCGTGACCGCGCTTGTTGGTGATGTCTTTGCCGTTGAAAATAATCTTGCCGCGTACGCCCAGCGGGCTGGTAAGACCGGCAATGGTGTTCAGCGTGGTGGATTTACCGGCGCCGTTTGCACCAATCAGCGTTACAATCTCACCTTTGTCGATATGCATGTTAATGCCTTTTACCGCGTGAATGCCGCCGTAATAATAGTGCATGTCCTGAAGTTCAAGCATGTGCGCCATCAGATGTCACCTCTTCCCAGATAAGCCTCAATTACATCAGGATTGTTGGCAATCTCTTCGCTGGTGCCTTCAGCCAGATTTTTGCCGCTGCTGATTACATAAATCTTATCGGCAATGCTCATGACCATGCCCATGTCGTGCTCTACAATCAGAACGGTAATGCCCATCTTAACGATGGCGCGGATACGCTCGTTCAGATCGCCCTTTTCCTTGGTATTCATACCGGCGGCGGGCTCATCCAGAAGCAAAAGCTTGGGCTCGGAAGCCAGTGCGCGGGCGATTTCCAGCAGTCGCTGCTGACCGTAGGCCAGACTGCCGGCGGGGTAAGCGGCGTAATCCTTCAAGCCAACCAGCTCAAGCAGAGCGTATGCTTTTTCCAGGGCTTTCTGTTCTTCCTTGCGGGTCTGGGGGCTGCGGAAAACGCCCTGCCAGAAACCGGCCTTCAGGCGGGTGTGCATACCAACCAGCACGTTATCCAGCACAGACATGCCGGAAAACAGCTTGATTACCTGATACGTTCTGGCAACACCGTGCTGGCAGATGCGGAAAGTTTTCAGACCGGTAATATCGGTGCCATCCAGTGTAATTTTGCCGGAGAGGGGAGTATACACACCGGCGATCAGATTGAAAAGGGTTGTTTTGCCGGCACCGTTAGGGCCGATCAGCGCGGTTACAGAGCCTTTTTCAACATGCAGAGAAACATCATTAACAGCCTTGAGACCTTCAAAATCCAGGCATACATGTTCTACATTCAGCATGCAGCATCCTCCTTTTCCGCGAGCTTCTTTTTCAGCTGTTTGAGACGGATATCAGCAATCAGACCGGACAAGCCCTGCGGCAGGAACATCATAACCGCCAAAAGGATCAAGCCGTAGGCCAGCTGCATATAAGTGCCGACGCCGGGAATGCCGCGAAGCATTTCCATGATAACGGTGATCAGCACAGCGCCCAGTGCCGGACCCAGCAGCGTGCCGGAGCCGCCCAGCATCATCATCGACATAAACATGGTGGATTTTCCGGCAGCGAACGTGTCCGGAGAGATGTAGCGATTCAGATACGCGAACAGGAAGCCGGCAAAACCGATGATCACGCAGGAAACAACCGTGGCGATGATCTTGTAGCGGCTTACTTCAATACCGCAGCTGCCGGCAGCATCCACACTGTCGCGCGTGGCAATGCAGGCACGGCCTGTTCTGGATTTGAGGAAAGATCTGGTGAACGCGATGCACAGAACGGTCATGACGATCAGCAGATAATACAGCGTAATGTCATTGGAGAAGGAAATGCCAAACAGCTTCAGCGACTTAACAAACATGCCGTGCGTGTCATTGGTGATACCGCCGGGAGATACCATCAGCAGGTTATTGACGATTTCACCAACAGCCATGGTGGCAAGGGCGAGGAAGTGGAATTTCAGCTTGGCGGCGGGAATAGCCGTCAGGAAACCGAAGAAAGCCACGATGAGCATGGCGCCCAGGACGCTCAGAACAGTGGGGACGCCGGCATTGCAGAGAATAACCACGCCGTACGCGCCTACGGAGAAGTAAGCGGCGCCGCCCAGGTTGATCTGGCCGGAATAGCCGGTCATAACATTCAAGCCGGTAGAGGCAATTGCATAGACCAGAATGTAGTTGATAACATTGAGAATGTAGATGCCGCTGTTGAACATCCCCATGATAGTGGGGACGAGAAGAAGGAGTGCAGCGGTGGCAGCGCTCATCAGAAACTTTTTGTTTTTGACGGTTGCAGTTATTGCACGCAACATATTCTGTGCCATCATTAACCCTCCTCCAGAGCCTTTTCGTTGGTGATGCCGCGCGGCAGCAGCAGAATGAACAGCAGGAACAACGCATTGGTGAACGCAGTCTGATAGGGGCTGTAGATATAGCCGAACACGGTTTCAACGATACCGATGATCAGACCGCCGATGATGGCACCGTACATGTTGCCGTAGCCGCCCAGCACAGCGCCGGTGTTGCCCTTGGCGCCGGCAGCAATACCGATGCCGGCACTGACGCCGAACAGAGGGCCGGTCAGACAGCCGCCCAGAGCACCCAGCGCAGACATAATGCCCCAGGTGACAGCGCGGGTCTTTACCACGCTGATGCCGCAGGATTCGGCGGCAAAGGGATCCATAGCAGCGGCGCGCATTGCAGCGCCGAACTTGGTTTTGTTCAGGAAGAAATGTACCGCCAGCATGGCTATCAGCGAAACGCCGATGGCAACGATATTGGACCAGAGGATATTCAGATCAGCAAAAGCAATGTGCAGATACTTGCTGCCATTGATCGTGATGGTGGCAGATTCATACACATAGGAGCCGAAGATGAGATAATTCGCATTGGTGATTACGATGTTCAAAGCCAGGGTGGCAATAACCACGTAAATGGGAGCTCTCTTTTCGACCTGACTGATAACGCCAACCTGCAGGAACATACCAAAAAGAAATACAATGATAGTGGCAGCCAGGGTGGCAGGCAGCAAGCCCCATCCAAGCACGCGCTGGAAGGTATACCCCAAAAGTGCACCAAAGCCTACAACGGCGCCTTGTGCATTGTTAATGGTATGAGAGCCTTTGTAAAGCAGAGCTGCGCCGATACCATTCAGTCCGTATACACATCCCAGACACAGACCGGGGATGAGCAACTGGAGGACCAATTTAATCGTGTCGTTCATCGATTATCTCCAATCTCACTTGACAGGAAAGGGCGAAACGCGCGAAACGCGTTTCGCCCAAACCTTGATTAATCCATAGTTACTGCTGGTTGGTGATAACAACCTTCTTGGCCAGATCGCTTTCGATCCAGTCTTCCAGCACAACGGGGGCGCCGGCAGCACCCTGACCGGTGTAAACCCAGGCGCGAGCGCCGAAGTAGCATTCATTGGTGCCCTGGGTGAAGTCCATGGTACCGGCAGTGCCTTCGAACTTCAGGGTAGAGATGACGGACTGGATCTTTTCGGGCTCGATGGACTTGGCAGCCAGAACAGCATTTTCGATCAGCAGCATGGCATCCCACATCTTGTAGAACTGGTCATCGGTGGGGCAGTAGCCGTACTTGTCGTAGAAGGTCTTCAGGCAGGACTTGACGTAATCGTTGGTGCAGTCTTCGTAGTTTTCATAGCTGACGTAGGGAGAGCACATGACAACGCCGTTTACTTCTTCGTCGCCGATGGAGTCAACTTCGGAGGTAACCAGAATCTGGCCGATGTAAATCATGCCGTTGTAGCCGGACTGACGCAGCTGCTTGATGACGGTGCCGAAGCCGCCGCCCATGGCAGTGATGAAGATAGCATCGGGCTTGGCGTTGATGGCGTTGGTGATCTGACCGGTGATGCCGGTGCCGCCGCCGGAGGCCAGCATTTCTTCACTTACAACGTTAACGCCATCCTTTTGGGCAACTGCCTTCAGAGAATCACGGAAGGTCAGGCAATTGTCGGTGTTTTCATACAGAATCGCAATGTTCTGCTGGTTCAGAGACTTCATGGTGGCGGTAACGGAAGGAACCTGGTAGTTGTTGTTCAGGGCGGGACGATAGATGTAGTTCCAGCCCTGCTCCATCCAAGTGGCGGAGAGACCCAGGCCCAGACCCAGAACCTTGGCATCATTGATGATGGAGCCGACGGACTGGATGATGTTGGACAGCTGGCCAGGGATGATAACCTGAACCTTATCGCTGTTGATCAGCTTCTGAACGGACTTGATGGACATCTCAGTATCCTGAGCACCGTTATTCAGATTGTCATAAGCAACCAGTTCAACCTTGGCGCCGAAGAGAGTGCCTTCCTTGTTCCACTTTTCAACGAACAGGTTGATAACTTCCTGATGCAGGCGGCCGGTGTTGTCGGCCAGAGAGGAAACCAGACCAAGCTTGAAGGTGTGGCCGGTCAGGATGGGGTTGCCGTTGGCGTCGTACTTGATTTCGTTGGTGCTGGACTTGCTGCAGCCGGTCAGAGCGCTGATGGAGAGGATCATTACCATCAGCAGAGCCAGAATTTTGCAGAACTTCTTCATGATGTTTTCTCCTTTTCGTTGTTAGTCTTCGTATTCAAAGGTAACGTGCTTATAGAAATGATCCGTGTTGAAATCGGCCATTTCTTCGGCTTCTTTCAGGGTGGCAAAGCGAAGCTTTACGTGCGTCAGGGGCTGGTGAATGTGATCCGTCAGCTCCACGTTCTCGATCGTGAAGTTCTTTTGCGCGCGGACGACGTTGGTCTGGAACTGTCCTTCGGGTACGATGCGCGCGGAAAGATAGTCATCAAACACCATCTTCTTCAGTTTGCCGTTGCGGGGAGCATAAACCAAACGGTTGTGGTAGTAACGATCCTGCTTGACGCCCTTGGGGAAATCAGACAGATCCATGCCGCATTCGGCCTTCACGATCCAGTCTTCCCACATCAGGCTGGTGCTGTAATCCCATTCGGGCATCGGCTCACCGAAGCCGGACATGCGGCGGTGTACGTCAAAGATCTGCGCGCTGTGGTCGGGAGCGACCAGAATCTCAGCGTGGAACTTGCCGTCAACGAGCTTGAGTTCCTTGGCGATCTTGTTGAAATCCTCGATGATGTAGGGAACCCACTCATCCATGTAGGGGGCGGGCTGCATGCCGCCGTTGCAGCGAAGATTCATGGGGAATTCGTCGCCCAGCACTTCGCCTTCGGGATAGAAGAATGCAGAGTCGGCGAAGAAGGCAACGACTTCCTGATTGATGATCATGGAGGTTACGGTGGTGAAGAAGCCTTCCACGAAGGGCTCGATCAGGATGGTTTTGATCTTGGACTTTTCAAAGGCAAGATCGATAGCGGCTACCATCTCTTCAGGGGTGTTGGGCTGGGAAACGCCGATGCTGGCTACGTTATCAACGGGCTTGACGATAATCTTGCCTTTGCTGTTGAGCGCATGCTGCAGAGCGGTTTCCTTATCGGTGAAAACTTCGGAGATAGGAGTGTGCAGACCAAGCTTTTTAGCCAGAGGCTTGAAGCGGTCTTTATTGTGAATGGTAAGCGTGGTTTCGTAAGAGTCATGACCCGGGAGCCCCAGCTTTTCACATACATAGGCAGTGGAGAGCATGCCAAAGTCATTGGCGCAGGTGCACATGTAATCTATCTTTTTGTCTTTGGCCAGCTGCAGCATGGCTTCCTTATCGGAATAGTCAACGCAGGCATATTCATCGGCAAAGCTATGTGCAGGAGCGTGCGTGTGCGTGCCGGCCGTAATGACATACAGGCCCAGACGATGTGCGGCATTTACCAGAGCAAGGTCGGAGTACTTGCCGCCGGGGATCAGAATCTTTTTTCTTTCCATTTCGACATTACCTCATAATTTCTGATGGTACATACCTATTTTATTTATTTTTGCCTTTTTTTCAACCGACGAAGCGTTTACCGGGGAAGTTCGTTTTTTTCAAAAAATGAGAAAAAACATAAACAATCCTCCTGATTTTCGGCGTTTTTATCTTAAAAAGAAAGGAATTTCGAGGAGGGAAAAGTAAACGCTCCGTTCCTTTGAATAAATATAGAAAAATGCCTCCGGAGAAATACTCCGGAGGCATGAAACTGCGTGGCTTTAATCCCGTCTGAACAGGTCGCGGGTATACACTTTATCCGCAACATCGTCCAGACAGCTGTCATAACGGTTGGCGATGATGGCGTTGCATTTTGCTTTGAATTTTCCTAGATCGTTAATGACCTTGCTGCCAAAGAAGGTGGCGCCGTCCTGAAGCGTCG
Source organism: Clostridia bacterium (assembly GCA_045632965.1). Lineage (GTDB taxonomy): Bacteria > Bacillota > Clostridia > Christensenellales > Aristaeellaceae > SFMI01. Next base: position 11,178 of record JAZQXQ010000111.1, on the reverse strand, counting down.
GCTCGTAAATGACAACCGTTGCGCCCTTTGCTTTAATGCGCTTCATCACGCCTTGAATGCTGCTCTGGCGGAAATTGTCGCTGCCGGCCTTCATCGTAAGACGATATACGCCGATGACCACTTCATGCTCTTTTGCGCTGTCCCAGGCGTCGTTGGCCTCGTATGCGCCGGCGATTTCCAGCACGCGATCGGCGATGAAATCCTTGCGCGTGCGGTTGCTGTCTACAATCGCCTGAATCAGATTTTCCGGTACATCCCGGTAGTTGGCCAAAAGCTGCTTGGTATCCTTGGGCAGGCAGTAGCCGCCATAGCCGAAGGAAGGATTGTTATAGTGGCTGCCGATGCGTGGATCAAGACACACACCTTCGATGATTTCGCGGGTATTAAGCCCCTTCATTTCGGCATAGGTATCCAGTTCGTTAAAGTAGCTGACGCGCAGCGCCAGGTAGGTATTGGCAAACAGCTTGACCGCTTCGGCCTCTGTAAAGCCCATGAACAGCGTGTCGATATCCGGCTTGAGCGCGCCTTCCTGCAAAAGCGCGGCGAAGGTATGCGCAGCCTTGACCAGACGGGCATTTTTCATATCCGTGCCCACGATGATGCGGCTGGGATAGAGATTGTCATACAGTGCCTTTGATTCACGCAGGAATTCCGGGCTGAAGAGGATGTTGTCGCAGTGGTATTTTTCGCGCACCATGGCGGTAAAGCCCACGGGAATGGTGGACTTGATGACCATCATGGCGTCGGGATTATGCTGGATGACCAGCTTGATCACCGCTTCTACCGCGCTGGTGTCAAAATAGTTCTTTTTGCTGTCGTAATTGGTAGGGGCGGCAATGACAATAAAGTCTGCATCTTTGTAAGCGGATTCGGCATCCAGGGTGGCTGTAAGATCCAGCTCCTTTTCTGCCAGGTATTCTTCAATATACTCGTCCTGGATGGGGGATTTGCGGTTGTTGATCATCTCCACTTTTTCGGGGATGATATCGACCGCCATAACGGTGTGGTGCTGCGATAGCAGCGTCGCAATGGAAAGGCCTACATAGCCCGTGCCTGCAACTGCAATTTTCATTTTAAGTCTCCTCATTTTGATAAATTTTTCAGGGGCTGGCTTCTCCGCCCGGCCTCTCGGCGACGGATATCCTGCACCCTTGCAAACAGTATTCCGGCCCTTGTGGCTCAGCCTATAGCAGCATGGAATACAAAATAAGGAGTGCGATAAGAAATTTATACGTTATAGAAGGTTTTATACCACTGAGCGAAGCGGCGCAGGCCTTCTCGCAGCGAGGTAGCGGGCTTGAAGCCAAAATCGCGCTCCAGCGCAGATGTATCCGCATAGGTGACAGGCACATCGCCGGGCTGCATGGGCACCAGCTTTTTGTGCGCCTCAAAGTCGTAATCCTCGGGCAAAACCTTGGCGGCAATCAGCTCCTGCTGCAGGATATCCACAAAGTCCAGCAGGTTTTCAGGGCTGTTGTTGCCGATGTTGTATACGCGGTAAGGCGGCAGCGGCAAGCCGTCTTCGCCGGTCTGCTTTTCGGGGGCATTCTGCATGACGTGCTTGACGCCGGTTACAATGTCATCCACGTAGGTGAAATCGCGCTTGCAGTTGCCAAAGTTGAATATCTGAATGGTTTCGCCTTTCATGAGCTTGTTGGTAAAGCCAAAGTACGCCATATCCGGACGGCCGGCGGGACCGTACACGGTGAAGAAACGCAGCCCGGTGGAGGGGATGTTGTACAGCTTGGAATAGGCGTGCGCCATGAGTTCGTTGCTCTTTTTGGTGGCGGCATACAGAGAGACGGGGTTATCTACTTTGTCATCCGTGGAATAAGGAATCTTCTTGTTGGTGCCGTACACGCTGGAAGAAGAGGCATACACCAGATGCTCCACGGGATGATTGCGGCAGGCTTCAAGAATGTTGTAAAAGCCAATCAGGTTGCTTTCGATATACACATCGGGATTGGTGATAGAATAGCGTACGCCTGCCTGCGCAGCAAGATTAACGACCACATCGAATTTGTAGGTCGTAAAGGATTCTTCAATCAGCGCTTTGTCGGCGATGTTGCCCTTGATGAAAATCCACTTGCAGGAGGCTTTTTCTTCAGCCAGCTTTTCGATTTCCTTAAGACGATATTCCTTGATGGATACGTCATAGTAATCGTTCATGCTGTCAAGGCCGACAACTGTGACAGGCTCCACCGCGCGCAGCAGCTCCATGACCAGATTGCTGCCGATAAAGCCGGCTGCGCCGGTGACGAGAATGGTTTTGCCGGTGAGGTTTACATTGGGGGTCAGCATGATTTCTTCTCCTTATCGGGTAATCCCCTGGTAATCTTTCTGTACCTGCTGATAGCTTTCCAGATTACCGATGTCATAACGGCTGCCGGGCATTTCCATGGAATGCACGGGCACCTGCTTGCACAGCCAGGCGATATAGCTGCCTGGCGCATCCGTGCCGCAGCCCTGCGCGATGCCCACCTTAACCAATTGCGCATCCGCTTTGGTGTAATAATAGAAAGGCGGCGTGGCCCAGTTGCTTTGCGGTACGTCAGGTTTTTCTTCCAGGGAGAGGATGAGATCATTCTCATCCACTTTGGCTACGCCGCATTTGCGCAGCTTGGCTTCGCTTTCTTCGTAATAGCGCATCACGCAGGAAGTGTTTTTCTGCTGCGCATAGGCGATGAATCGGGTCAGCGAGAAATCGAGGACATTGTCACCGGCAATGACAAGCATATCATCGTCAAGCGATAACTTGTCAATGGCAAACTGGATATCCTTTACCGCACCCAGGCGCGTTTCATTGGTGGAGGTTCCGTCGTCCACCACAGTGATTTTCATCTGCTTTTCGCGGGCCCAGGCTTCAAAATGCGGAGCGTATTTGTGGTTGGAAATGACCACGTATTCATCCACCTGGCCGAGAGTATCGATATCGTCCACCAGCCAGTCGAGGATGGTCTTCTCGCCCACTTTGAGCAAGGGCTTGGGGAAATTCTCCGTCAGCGGATACAGCCTTGTGGCATAGCCAGCCGCGAGGATCAGACACTTCATTTTTCTTCCTCCTTACAGCTGCACGCCGTCGGCGCTGCGGCACAGATGGAAACCGTATTTGCCTTCCAGCTTGGGGAACGCCTTGAGATATTCTGCCGTGATTTTCTTTTCGATGGATTCGGCATAGGAAGGATCGATCAGCGCCATACAGCAGCCCTTGAAGCCGGCGCCGGAGAAACGGCCGCCGTAAATACCATCGGTATGCGTCATGATTTCATACAGCGTGCGCAGCTCGTCCGAGCCTGTTTCCCAATTGTAAATAGAGGATTGCCCGCTCTCAAAGGAAAGCTTGCCGTAGGTTTCGATATCGCCGCACCGCCAGGCTTCCGCGCCCTTCTGCACGCGTTCAAATTCCGTGTACCAATGCTCGGCGCGCTTTGCCCAGTTTTCGGGCAGACGATTTTTATATTGATGATAGACTTCCACCGGTACATTGCGCAGGAAGGCTTCATTAAACTTGCCATAATCCATGCCGGCGTACGCCATTAGAGCATAGGCGGCGGATTTGGCCTCGTCCACACGCATATTGAAGGCAGAGCCTGCCAGCGTACGCTCAATGCCGGAGAAAATCACGGCGATGCTGTAAGGCTTCATAGCCGGATGCTGCGGAATCAGTTCATAAGAACCGTCCAGCGTATCCAGATACAGCAGATGATCCTTCTTTGAAAGCACCTCGCAACTCTGGTCCAGCTTGCCGCAAGCGACGCCGACATACTGATTTTCTGCCTCCTGCGCAATGTCGATCATCTCAGTGGGCGTCAGGTGAATATTATTCAACCGGCACAACGCGGACATGAAAGCGATAATTACAGCAGCCGATGAAGACAACCCGCCAATGGGCAGGCTGCCCTCCACTACGCCGCACAGACCCACCGTCAGCGGATAATGCTTGCCCAGCGCCCAGGTAGCGCCGCGCAAATAATCCGCCCAGTCGCCTGTGGGCTTTTCATCCACCTGAAGAATATGCCACTGCGCACGGCGGTCAAACTGCAGGGAAGATAATTCTACCACGCCGTTTTTCTTGGGGCCGTAAGCAATGTGCACGCCCTTATCAATCGCCAGGCCCGTGATCTTGCCGAAATTGTGGTCGCTGTGCGCGCCGATCGGGCAGATGCGGTAGGGGCAGAAGGAAATATCCACGGGATCGCGGCGGTAGTTTTGAGAGAAAATGTGGGCACACTTCATGAATAATACGCTCTTTTCTGTAGTTTTTGCGAACTGTTAATTGGTGTCACACAAGTTGCTTAAGTAGAGTTTAAGCTTAGTATCTTTTTGCTTTTGTGCAAGCTTTAGTAGTTTTTCTGTACTGATCATGCCTCGTCTCCAGGCGATTTCTTCCAGACAGTACAGATTCATACCACAGGAGTGTTGAATAATACGGATGAAGCTGGAAGCGTTGATGACGTCTTCCCAGGAGTCGATCGTGATTTCAACAAAGCCGCGGTCGAGAACCTCTGTATACAGATAACGGTCTTTCAACGCTGAGTTATCGGCAATGGAGCCATTCTCAATGGCGTCAAAAACCGGATATAGCAGATTTTTGGGACAAAAAACAACAGGGATATCGTAGTAATTATATTGGGTTGTGATTTCTTCACTGTCTGTGTCGCAAATGATTTTCCGGTCGTCATCAAAGCATAGCTTTTGGCGGGAAGCCTTATTCCCCCGCGGGAGAGAAAGCACGGTCAGTCTGTCTTTGTGCATCATGGCTTTCTGGAAGAAACGGGTCTGATCCACGCCATAGATCAAGCTTCTGCCGTAAACGATCATGTAATTGCTGCATGCTTCAAACAAAGGATGTTCGTGAAGCGCATCTTCGATTTTTGCATTGCTGAAGCGCAGGGTAATGCCAAGATCCTCTCCGTTACCAAGCATGGACTGGAGGAAGGCTGTCTCTTCTTCCGAGCAGATGATCAGGATTTTCTTTATACCAACCAATAAAAAGTAGCCAAGCAAAAAAGTAATCATGGGCTTGTCGTATATGATTGTTTGTACGCCCACGCCGCATTGTGTTTTATCCAGATACAAAACGCCATACCAGCCGCTGTCATGATGGATGACGTCGCCGGCCAGCAGACTGTCGGTGTCGGTATCCAGCAGGATGGAAAGCTTTCGCAAGAAGGAGATATCCGGCAAGCCAAGGCCTCTTTCCCATTTGGAAACAGCTTTGTCGCTGACACCCAGACGTTCGGCCAGGTCCTTTTGCGTATAACCGGCACGCTTGCGCAGATAAGCAATTGCTTTGGCTACTTTCTCAATGTTCAAGAATGCTCCTCCTTTGCAGAAAAGTCTTCCGGGTATAGGCAGCGGCCATTACAGAAATATGCTGTAATGGCCCCCCTCCCGAAAAATAGATTACGCAGTGAAATCGTTGACGATCTTGATGATCTGCTGCACTTCTTCATCGCTCAGCCACATGTGCATGGGCAGGGTGATGATGTTCTGGCTAACCTTATGGGCGTAAGGGCAGGTGCCGTTGGCATACAGATACATGCTGTATTCCGTATTGTCGCGGTAGTGCACGCCGCCGTAAATATCGTACTTGGCCAGCTCGTTGAGCAGCGCCTCGCGATCCGGCACGATCAATTCATAAATATGATAGGAGCACTCATCGTGATAAGGAGCGGGAACGGCCTTGACGTTCTTATTGTCCTTGAAGGCTTCGTTGTACATTTCCACGATTTCGCGGCGGCGGGCATTCTCTTCGTCCAGATACTTGAGCTGTACCAGGGCGATAGCAGCCATGATGGCGTTGCCGTTATACTTGTAGCCAACGTAGTCTACATCGTACTTCCAGGCATAGGTGCCCTTGTTGGAGCGGGCGTAGGTATCCTTGTTGATGCCCAGCCAGGCGATCTGACGGGTAACCTTATCATCGGCTTCGTTGTTCCAGCAGATCATGCCGCTGTCGCCGGTGGCCAGGTTCTTAACGGCCTGATAGGAATAAACGGTTACGTCCACGCCGTCCCAGGTGCCGGGGGTCACGCCGTTTACGCGGGTGCCGGACATGTGCGCAGCATCCAGAATCAATCTCAGGTTATGCTTCTTGCAGATTTCGATGATCTTGTCCAGCTGACCGACGCGTCCGCCGTAGCCCACGAAGATGATGGCGCGGGTCTTGTCGGTGATCTTCTTTTCCACATCCACGGGATCCAGGCACAGATATTCGTCCACATCGGCGAATACGGGCTTGAGATTTTCGTACAGAATGGCATGGTTGGTGGAGACGAAGGTGATGGGAGTGGTGATGACTTCGTCGCCGTCGGCCCAGCCGCCGTTCATTTTCAGGATCTGCATGGCCAGATGCAGGCCGACGGTATTGGAGTTGAGGAAATAGGCATACTTATGACCGGTATACTTTTTCCATTCTTCTTCGAACTGCACGGTCTTAAAGCCCATGCCGGTCCAGCCTTTTTCCAGACATTCCTTTACGGCTTCCAGGCATTCGTCTACGTGGAACTTGGGTTTCAATACTTGGATAGGCATTTGGATATTTCCTCCTTATGGTTTATTTCGTTTACGGGAAACGAAATAGTCTATTGTAAGTTTCAGGCTTTTTCTGTCTAACAACAGCAAAAGGCAAACCAGTACAATCAATGAGATTACACCTGTGATGCATGCATAAATGATCCACCACAGGAAGTTGACGGGGGCAATCGGGAGAATGAAGAATGCGGCTACCGACAGCGAGACGCCGCAGACGATGACTGCCAGATGGTTCCAGAACCGGCTGTTGTCAAAGCCTATGAACAGCTTTGGCAGTTTGAAGTGCTGATACAGCGTGTTGGAAAGGAAGAAGAAGATCGCACCAAGCAGCGTGTAGGTATAATCCACAACAGTCAGTCCAACCATCAGGGCAACCGATATCACGGCGCAGATCACGGGCTGGAGGTAGGTTTCCTTGAACAGCCCTCGGATATATACGGTATTATTATACGGTATACGCAGGATATTGACAATACCGTAGCAAACCATCATGACCATCAGCATGACATTTCTGTAATCTGCATCGGATACGCCTTTGGTGTAAACGGACACAAAGGGGATGAGCAGGTACGCTGCGCACATGTACATCAATGCATTGAGCGTGAAAAGAACAAACTGATAGATTTCGAAAATCCGGTTTGTTTTTTCCATGTTGTTTTCCGCAGCGACGGAACCGTAGCTGGGAACAACTGCGCTGTAAATCGCATTGGAGATGGTGCTCAGTGCGCTGACGGCAATCATATATACCGCAAATACGCTGGATGCTTTGAGACCGGCGATTACGGAAATGATAACGGTCAGAGAACCGTTGATGATTGCATGCGCGGCTTCGTTGGCTGCTGCATAGCTGATGCCGCTGATCGGAACACGGTGAATTAGCTGCTTTTCTTTATCTGTCGGCTCAAAAGGCTTGTACTGCTTTTTGAAGCTTCTGGAAAGCAGAATGATGTTCACAACACATACAATCGTGTTTACGAAGAACAGCGTGATGAAATGCGGCTTTACAAGAAGCACCAGAATTCGCAGCGCATAGCCGATCAGGTTGGAGATGATGGATACACGGCTGACCAGATAGCCATCCTGCTTGGCGCCAAGGAAGACGTTGCCGATGGCGGTAAAGTAAGTGCCTGCGGCGGATTCAATGCAGGTCAGCAGGCTGGCGATGAGGATAAAGTCTCGCTGCAGATCGGTCTTCACCACATAGGCAAAGATGAAAGACGCCACAGAGCCCAGCGCCAGCACTGTAATGGAGATAAACCTATAGATGCGCTTGGCGGAGGCGATGATGCTGGCCAAAGTAACTCTGTCTTCTTCGCCGATGGGCTTGTACATCAGGTAAGTGACGGAAGAACCCAGGCCGGCCTGAATCAGGTTAACCAGCATCAGAATATGCGCGATGGAGGAGGTCAGGCCGTTGACTTCGGAACCGTAAGTCAGAATGACATAGCGGGGGATGATCAGATTCGCCACCGCAGTCATAAACAGAACCAGAAACCGCCATATCACATTTCTGAATGTATTAAACAGTCTGCTTTTATTCATCTGTCTCCGTACATTCTTTCATAATAGTTCTGATACTCGCCGGAAATGATAGTCTCCCACCATTCGCGGTTTTCAAGATACCACTTGATGGTCTTTTGGATGCCGTCCTTGAACATGGTCTCAGGCAGCCAGCCCAGCTCGGAGTGGATCTTGGTAGGATCGATGGCATAGCGCATGTCGTGGCCCTTGCGGTCTCCGACATAGGTGATCAGGCTTTCGGGCTTGTCCAGCGCCTTGCAGATGATCTTGACGATATCGATATTGGCCATTTCGTTGTGACCGCCGATGTTGTACACTTCGCCCACACGGCCCTTGTGGATGATCAGATCGATGGCTTTGCAGTGATCTTCCACATACAGCCAGTCGCGCACGTTTTCACCGGTGCCGTACACGGGCAGGGGCTTATCCGCCAGCGCATTGGCGATCATCAGGGGGATCAGCTTTTCGGGGAAATGATAGGGGCCGTAGTTGTTGGAGCAGCGGCTGATGGTGATGGGCAGACCGAAGGTGCGGTGATAGGCCTGTACCAGCAGATCGGCGCCGGCCTTGGAGGAAGAATAGGGGCTGGAGGTGTGGATGGGGGTTTCTTCGGTGAAGAACAGGTCGGGACGATCGAGCGGCAGATCGCCGTACACTTCGTCGGTAGAGACCTGATGATAACGCTCAATGCCGTACTTGCGGCAGGCGTCCATCATGACCTGCGTACCCAGGATGTTGGTCTGCAGGAAGACTTCGGGGTTTTCGATGGAGCGGTCTACGTGGCTTTCCGCCGCGAAGTTGACCACGATGTCGGGATGCTCTTCTTCAAAGAGCTTGTATACGCCGGGGCGGTCGCAGATATCCAGCTTCACGAAGCGGAAGTTGGGATTGTCCATCACGGGTTCAAGCGTGCTCAGATTGCCCGCATAGGTGAGCTTATCCACACAGATGATGCGGTAATCCGGGTACTTTTTGAGCATATGGAAGATGAAATTGCTTCCGATGAAGCCGGCGCCGCCGGTAACGATGATGGTCTTGCTCATGAGTGTGTTCTCCTTAATTAAAGATCAAAGATCATTTTGCTGTCTTTCAACGCGGGATGCTTTTTATCCTTTTCGCTGAGGATTACTTCGCCCACATCAGGCCAATCAATGCCGATATCGGGATCGTTCCACATCAGGCCGCCTTCGTCTTCGGGGTGATAGAAGTCATCGCACTTGTAGGCAAATTCGGCATAATCGCTGACAACAACGAAACCGTGCGCAAAGCCCTTGGGGATGAGGAACTGCTTTTTGTTCTCTTCGGACAAAAGCACGCCTGCCCACTGGCCGTATGTCTTGCTGCCCTTGCGCAGGTCGACACATACATCAAACACTTCGCCCTTGAGTACGCGCACCAGCTTGGACTGGGGGTACGTCTTCTGGAAGTGCAATCCGCGCAGAACGCCCTTGCGGGAGGAAGACTGGTTATCCTGTACGAACGTGTAATTCAGACCGGCTTCTCTGAAGGCCTGATCGGAATAGGTTTCCATGAAGTAGCCGCGGTGATCACCGAACACCGTGGGCTCGATGACATACACGCCTTTAATGTGTGTTTCGGTAAATGTGAATTTGCCCATACCGTCACCTCTTAGTATTTGAACTTGCCGTCAGCGACGTTTTTCAGATGCTGGCCGTAGGGGGATTTGCCATACTTTTCGGCGGACTTGAGCAAACCGTTTTTGTCAATCCAGCCGTTGGTGTAGGCGATTTCTTCGGGCGCGGAAATTTCGATGCCCTGGCGGTTCTGTACCATGCGGACAAAGTCGGTAGCTTCCGCGAGAGAATCCATCGTGCCGGTATCCAGCCAGGCAAAGCCGCGGCCCAACAGTTGCACATCCAGCAGGTCATCGTCGAGGTACATTTCGTTCTGCGTGGTGATTTCCAGCTCGCCGCGGGCGGAGGGCTTCACCTGATTGGCGCGGGCGCTGACGCCGGCAGGATAGAAATACAGACCCGTGACGGCATAGTTGCTCTTGGGGAAGGCGGGTTTTTCTTCGATGGAGATTGCCTTGCCGCTTTCATCGAAAGCTACCACACCAAAGCGCTCGGGGTCGTTTACATAGTAACCAAACACTGTGGCACGCTTGTTTTTTTCTGCGTCCTTAGTAGCGTTGCGCAGCAGATCGCCAAAGCCGTTGCCGTAGAAAATATTGTCGCCCAGTACCATGGCGCAGGCTTCATCGCCGATAAACTCCTCGCCCAGAATGAAGGCCTGAGCCAGACCATCAGGGGAGGGCTGCACCTTATAGGACAGATGGATACCATACTGGCTGCCGTCGCCCAGCAGACGCTCGAAGTTGGGCAGATCGGTGGGCGTAGAAATGATCAGGATCTCCTTGATTCCTGCCAGCATGAGGGTGGACAGGGGATAGTAGATCATGGGTTTGTCGTAGATGGGCAGAAGCTGCTTGGACGTGACCATGGTCAGGGGATACAGACGCGTACCGGCGCCGCCGGCGAGAATGATGCCTTTCATTTGTTAGCCCTCCGTTATTTGTTCGTAAATGCTTTTCTTTCACGCATGTGGGTTTTGAATTGCTTGATAAGACCTGAAATGCCAGCGTTGCGCAGGTAGTAAATGGCTTTATGGATTTTATCTGCAATAGGAATGCCGCGGTACATCAGCTTCTGCAGCGCCAAGTTCGGACAAGGCCTATGCGCAGAGCAATAATGCTTCATTTCCGGAACTGCTTCCTTTTCTTTTTCTTCATTACGCTCCTGCGTGAATTCTGTCAGCAGCAGTTCCTGCGCAGCACGAACGCAGTGGTTTCTCAGGAACGCATCATCAATTACATGACAGAGTGCTTCGTACCAGTCCTCAGGATCATCATTGATCAGGAAGCCGTTTTCTTCGTGCTTTACTACATAGGTGTAGGGTTCGGTGTTGGAATACATGCCCACAATGCCGGCCATGGAGTATTCCAGGAATTTGTTAAAGTATTTGCATTTGGAAAACTCATCGGTGGTCAGCGGCGACAAACCGATGTCGTAATTGCCATCCTGGATTTTTTTCCTGTATTCATCCAGCGGCATGCTGCTGAAATACTCAATGTCAACAGCGCTTTCAAATGCGGACAGC
>JAZQXQ010000110.1:0-5268 GCA_045632965.1 Clostridia bacterium | reverse complement strand
CGTCCTTTGTGCAAAGGGCTTCAAGCTGCAAGGCGAGATAGATTTCCTCCAGCTTGCGGGCGATTGTTTTTTCGGCGGAGAGGTGGGTGAGTTTGACCAATTGCTGGGTGATGGTGCTGGCGCCCTCGGAAAAGGTGCGCGAGCGCAGATTGGCTATCACAGCGCCGAAGATGCGCACGATGTCAAAGCCCGGATGCTTGTAAAAGCGCAGATCCTCGGCAGCGATGAAGGCGTTTTTGACATGCTCGGGCAGCTCGGACAACTTGATAAGCGTGCGGTCCTCCGTGCCTTTGAGGGCGCTGACGGGGGCGTCGTTGATATCATAAATCACGCCGGTCTGGGCGATGGAGGTGATGCGGGTAAGGTCGATTTTTTGCCAGGAGGGTACATCAAAGATGAAGTACCCCGCGACAAGGGAAAGGGCAAACAGCACAATGCCGGTCAAAAAGACATTGCGCAGGATATGCCGCTTCTTTTTGCCTTCGTATTTTTTCAGCAGCCGCTTATCTTCCTTTTGCAGCTGCTTTTCCATTTTTTCTTCTTCACGCCGCACATGATGCACCCCTTTCGCAAGGTAGTGTGTCCCAAAAAGCAAAAATGCGCGCCGCTTCCTTGTTTTTACAGAAAAATTCATGTTGGGTTGATAAATCTGTAGTACATAATAAAAAGGGAGGTTATCACCTGATGAAGAAAACAGTCTTTATGTTCAAGGATCATTCCAAATCCATCATTTATATCGCCTTTGCGCTGATTGCAGGGCTGTGCCTGCTTTTGTTCCCGCAGATGACCACCAATGTGGTTTTCTGGGGTATGGCGGCAGTGCTGATTGTGATGGGCGCGATCAATCTGATCGGCTATTTCCGTTCCAATGTGATTACGGCGGTGACGGGCGACAGCATGGCATCGGGCCTGCTGATGATCGTATTGGGCCTGGTGATCGGCTTTGCGCAGGAGACGATTGCATCGCTTCTGCCGGTGATTTTCGGCATGGTGCTCTTTATCGGCGGCATTTTTAAAACACAGGGCGCATTTGATATGAAGCGGATGGGCGATTTGCGGTGGTTTATCACGCTCATCGGCGCGGCGGTTTCGGCAATCTGCGGGCTGATTATTCTTATCAATCCCTTCGGCACGCTGATGACGCTTATGCGCGTGATGGGCGCTTTCCTGGTGGCGGAGAGCATTCAGGATGCGGCGTATGCCATCCGCTATGAGAAAATCCGCAAGAGCTACACGATTCACTAAAAGATTGCGTAACATTGCAAAGTATGCTATAATTTTTGCATTGGATACGAAAGGATGCTCTTCTGATGAAAAAACGTGTTGCGGCGCTGTGCCTGGCGCTGATGCTGTGGGCGTGCGCAGCCTGTGCGGCAAGCTATACGGCCAAGGTGGATGGCGGCGCGCTGTTTACGCTGCGCTATGATGATAAAAGCTATCAGTTGGATCAGTACAGCTATCTAAACAGCAGCGTGAACGGCACATGGTTTTTCATTTTGTATGACGCGCAGCGCAGCATTGACTGCGGGATGGAATATACCGACCGCGGCGCGGGCATGACGCTGAAAAATGCAGATCCCATGGCGCTGGCTTCTTATGCGGACGCTGTTTGTCAGGCGGCGGGCGGTACGCTGGTGGAAACGTACACCGTGGGCAATCAGCCCTTTGTGATTGTGTCGGCACGGCATCCCGGCACGGGGCTTGTGTACTATGCCGAAACGATCGTGGGCGGGAACGCCGTGTATTTTGAAGTGTATAACCTGCGTACGGGCGAGGCGGGCGATGCGTGCCTCACGGCGCTCAAGGATATTCTGACGGGCTTTACGCCGCTGCAATAAATGGATGAAAATGACCTTCGGCACTGCGCCGGAGGTCTTTTGATATTACAAAACTATTGTTTTAAATTGTAAAAACTTAATAATTTGGCAATATTTGCATGGAAAGGGGTTGACAATGCCCTAACGTCATCGTGTACCATTTGCTTGCAAAAGGAAAAGGGAGCAAGGCAAATGAAGATCAAGCAGGTTTGTGCCCTGACCGGGCTTACTGCGCGCACGGTGCGCTTTTATTGTGAACGCGGGCTGATTCATCCCGCGGTGTATGAGCAAAACGATCGCAATTATTATGAGTATTCACAGGAAGACGTGCGGATTTTGCGCCGCGTGGGTACGCTCAGACGCGCGGAGTTCTCGCTGGAGGAAATCAGCTGCATGATGCAGGATGAAAAGAGCGTGGGCGCCGTCATCTCATCGCACATGCAAAAACTGCGTGAGCGCGAAGAGCGCACCGAGCAGCTGCTGCATAAAATGCAAACGCTGAGCGAGGACGCCGCTTTGGATTTTGCCGCCTTTGCCGACGCTCTGGAAGATAACACCCTGCCTCAGGATGATTGACAGGCAGGGTGTTTCATATTATACTTGAATCAATACAGTCCGCAAAGCGGGCGGAAAGGAGACAGAAATGATGATTGTGATGGAGGACGGCATCGGCTAACTGAATACGGGCGCGAAATGAAAAAGTGAAAATATGGCTTTTTTGTCGTGCCGCGAAGCAACCTGCAGTGTGCTGCCGGGTTGCTTGATGCGGTATTTTTGTGCCTGTTTCAAGGGCTGATGCGTGAAAGGAGTGATTGAAATGAAAAGAAAAATTGCGTTTTTTACCAATCAGACTGAACACGGAGGAGACAAAAATTGTCCATTTACGATTACGGATATACAGGAAATGAAAAGAATATAGCGAGAATTACTGCCGTGCACAAGGAGCGCTATGCCATTGTATCGGATCACGGCGAAGGCTATGCGAAGCTGAAGGCCGGTGCGTATTTCACGGGCGGGCAGGAATATCCGACCGCCGGGGATTTTGTGCGCATCATACACAACGAAAGCGGCGACAGCCGGATCATTGAAACCTTGCCGCGCAGGACGTATTTTTCCCGCCGCGATCCGCAGCCCGGGCAGGGCGAACAGGCCGTGGCGGCGAACTTTGACTATGTGTTCATATTGCAGTCGCTGAACATGGATTTTAATGTGAAGCGCTTGGAGCGCTACCTGACGCTTGCCTGGCAATCGGGCGCAGCGCCGGTGGTTTTGCTGACCAAGGCGGACTTAACCGATGATTATTCTGCGCAGCTGCTGGCAGCGGGCGAAATTGCCGTGGGCGCTCAAATTCATGTGGTCAGCGCGGTGACTATGCAGGGGCTTACAGAACTAAGCGGCTATCTGCAAAAGGGCAGGACGGCTGTTTTCCTTGGCTCGTCGGGCGTGGGAAAATCCAGCCTTGTCAATGCTTTGGCCGGGGAGGAAATCATGGCCACGGGCGGCATTCGCGAGGATGACAGCAGAGGACGGCATACCACCACGCACCGGCAGTTGATCAGGCTGCCCAGCGGGGCGATGATCATCGATACGCCCGGCATGCGCGGGCTGGGTATGTGGGATGTGACGGAAGGCCTGGGCGACGCCTTCAGCGATGTGGAGCGGTTTATCGGTCTGTGTCGTTTCCGCGATTGCCGGCATGAAAGCGAGCCGGGCTGCGCCGTAAAGGCGGCGATTGAAAATGGCGAATTGGATGCGGCGCGGTTTGAAAGATATCGCGGCCTCAAAAAAGAAGCGGAATACGCCGACGATAGAGCGGCTTTTCTGCGGCAGAAGCAGCAGTGGCACAAGGAGATCAGCAAATTCTCCAGGCAACTTAAAAAGGAGAGAAGAAAATGACGCGGCAGATCAAATGCATGGAAGAAAAATATCTTTTGCCGTCGCTGGAGCTGGTGGAAAAGGTATTCACCGCGCATCAGGATGAAAAAGAGGGCAAAATGGTGCGTGCGCTGGTGGAGGAGATCCGCCGCAAGCGCTTTTATCTGCCCGAATTGGAATTGCTCATGATCGATGCGGACACGGACGAGGTGATCGGCTATGTGATGTTCTCGCGCTTCCATCTGGAAGGGAAATATGAGGACGAACTGCTGATCTTAACGCCGGCTGCTGTCAAGACGGAACTGCAGCGCCAGCATATCAGCAAGGAATTGATTGAATATGGCTTCAATCAGGCGCGAAAGCTGGGATACAAGGCGATTCTCGTGGAGGGCAATCCGCGCAATTACAATCCCCGCGGGTTTGTGACGGCGGCAGAGCACGGCATATTGCCCGGTAAAACGGTGCATTTGCCGCACATTGATTGCCTGATGGTAAAGGAGCTTGCGCCCGGCGCGCTGAGTGCAATCAAGGGCATGGTTGAATATACAGATTATGAGACGCTGACGTGAGAAGGGAATTACGATGATCATTCAGAAAATTGATTGCGATGAACAAAAGCAAAAGATCACGCGGGATATTCTGGAGGCGCTGCCGGAGTGGTTTGGTATTCCGGAGGCTACGGAGGAATATATTGCGGGCAGTGGCGGAACCCCATTCTTTTGCGCTTTTGATAAGGAAATGCCGGTGGGATTTATCTACCTGAAAGAGACGGGACGACACACGGCAGAATTGGCATGCATGGGCGTGCGTAAGGAATATCACCGACAGGGGATTGGCAGACTGCTTTTTGAAACAGCCAAAGCGGAAGCCGGGAAAAGCGGGTATTGCTTCATGCAGGTGAAAACCGTTCAAATGGGCAGATATGAAATCTATGATCGGACCAATCGGTTTTATCTGGCGCTGGGCTTCAAGGAATTTGAGGTGTTTCCCGCGCTTTGGGATGAATGCAATCCCTGTCAGATTTATGTGATGCAGATATAAAAGAAAGAGAAAGGGACGCCGGGAGACCGGCGGCCCAGACTTTATTCGGCTTTGTTGAGCGGGTTCCATTTGCCGCGCTTGTAGTGGATGAGCAGCAGCACAAAAAGCAGCACATTGTGCGCGATCATGCACGCCCAGGCCGATACCAGCCCCATGCCAAGCAATTGCGTGCAGATGAAGGTGCCCACGATGCGCACGCCCCACATGCCGATAATATTAAAAGTAAAGGGCTTTCTGGTGTTGCCAACGCCCTGCATCATGCCCTCAACGATGATAGAAAAGCCGTAAAAGGGCTCGGAGACCGCCACCATCCGCAGCACAGTCGCGCCCAGACCGATCACTTCCCCGCTGTCGGAGAAGATGCCCATCAGCGCCGGCGCGCTTAAAAACAGCAGACCGCCGGACAGGATCATCAGCAAAATCTCAATGGGGATAAACATAGCCGAAAGATCGCCCATGCGCTTTTTATCCTTGGCACCGTAGGCGTTGCCCGCCAGGGTGGCAGCCGCGGTCTGCATGCCGTAGCCGGGAATGT
>JAZQXQ010000109.1:0-2420 GCA_045632965.1 Clostridia bacterium | reverse complement strand
GAAAGAAGAGGTGCTCAAAATGAAAAAGATCCTCGCAATGATCGTCGCGGTCAGCATGCTGCTGACGATGGCCATCCCCGCCCTGGCGGAAATGGTCGTCATTCAGGACGGCGTGGCTCCCAAGGTTCTGACCGAGGGCGTTACCCTGACTGACGTGCATGACCGCAAGGAAGGCTCCGCTCTGGCTGCGATGTTCGCTGCCCATGTAAACCATCATCAGGTTGTTACCGAGATGTTTGACGTGGCTGTGGAAATCCCCGCCGGCGAAACCGTGAAGGTGACCGTGGAAGCCAAGGCTGACTCCGCCGCTTTCTCTGTCGATGGCAAGACCTGGGAAACCCTGACTGTCACCAAGGACGGTGAAAATGTGACTTTCGAGCTGAAGGCTGCCGGTACCGTTGCCCTGCTGGTTGATTTTGTGGCCGGCATGTTTGACAAGATCACCGTCACCGATATCGAAACCATCACCACCGAAGTGATCCGGCAGTTTACCCCCAGCGTTGCCGGCAAGGCCGCTCCCGTGCTGAAGGAAACCGTGAACCTGATCAAGGGCGAAGAAAAGGTTGTCGTGCAGCCCACTTACCTGATCATCACGCCTCTGGCGCTGAGCGCTTACACCAGCGACGTTGTCACCCACGAGCTGCTGCAGTGGGCGTATGAGAACATTGTCAACAACGGCCCCGAAACGGTTGCCGCTGACGTCAACAAGGTGCTGGAAGGCACCGGCCTGACCTATGACAAGATGATCGTTCACGATCTGTTCGAAACCTCCCTGTACGGCGCGGACGGTATCGAGCTGGCCAAGGAAGGCGTTGAGCTGTCCTTCGAGCTGGACGCTGCCTTCGAAAAGGGCGCGACCGTTGTTGTTCTGTACAGCGCTGACGCTGAGAACTGGACCGTGCTGCCCGCCGAAAACTACATCGTAAACGATGACGGCACCATCAATCTGACGATGGGCGCCCTGGGCGCGATTGCGTTCATGGTTGAGCTGGAAGAGACCCCCGCCGTCACTTCTCCCGCCAACTAATCAATCATTTTTCAATGGCGCAGAAAGTCAGGATGAGAGGCTAAGATGAGCAAAAGACATGTCAGGAACTCCCGCAGGGTGAATCGCACAAAGATTTGCCTGGCGCTTTGCGGCGTTTTTGCGGTGCTGATCCTGGGCATTGTGTTGGCTCTCACCCTGGATTCCCGGCTTTCTGCGCCCATTGAAAATGCGGGCCGGCGCGTCACCGCCTACACCGTTCACCGCGACGGCGAGCAGGTGTTCATGAACGGGCAGTGGCATGTGGGCCGCAATCTGGATACGCTGCTGCTCATCGGCGTTGATGATTTCGGCGCCATGACAAGCAGTAATTCCTACAACAACAGCAGTCAGGCGGACTTTCTGGCGCTGTTTGTGCGCGATCAGGACACGGGCGAACGCGCCGTGATCCACCTCAATCGCGACGCCATGACGAATATCCCCGTGCTGGGTCTCACCGGTCAGAAGGCCGGTACAACATGGGGTCAGCTGGCGCTTTCCTTCAACTACGGCCGCGGTCAGGAGGACAGCTGTAAAAACGTAGTGGACGCCGTTTCCAACCTGCTTTTCGGGGTGGAGATCGATCACTACCTGGCTGTCACCATGGACGCGGTGCCCATCATGAACGACTGGGTGGGCGGCGTTGAAGTGCAGGTGCTGGATGATTTCACGGGAATCGACGATACCCTCAAGCTTGGATCGATGGTCAAGCTTCAGGGGGATCGGGCGCTGACATACGTGCGCACCCGTATGGGCCTGGAGGACAGCACGAACCTTCACCGTATGGAGCGCCAGCGGCAATACGCCGAAAACTGGATGGCGGCGGCTCAGCCGTACCTGAAGGATACCAAGGCCATTGCCGATCTGATACTGAGCATTGAAGAATACCATTTCACAAATTACACGGTGGAACAGTTTGCGCAGTTCGGCGAAATGCTCACTGCCAAAAACGAGCTGGTCAGCTACGAATTGCCCGGTGAAAACGTGCTGGGTAAGGTGTACATGGAATACCATGTGGACGACGCGGCGCTGGCGGAAATGGTACTGAAATTGTTCTACACGCCGGTTCTGTAAGAAACGGTTTTTCCCAATAAGCCGAAAGGAATGTTGCGCATGGATACGGCAAGCAAGCCGTTACGCTTCGGCGGAGAATGCGCGGCAGAGCAGGAAGATATGCACAAGAGCTCCGTGACCACAACCGAACATGTCGTGCAGAAGAAAACGGCGTATCTGTTTTTCAAGCGCCTGCAGGACATTGTTTTGTCGATCGCAGGTTTGGTGATTCTCTTCCCGCTGTTGCTGCTTATTGCCATCATGATTGTCATTGACAGTCCCGGCGCCAGCCCAATTTACGTGCAGGAACGCGTAGGGCTGAACGGAAAGAAATTCCGTTTTT
>JAZQXQ010000108.1:0-2658 GCA_045632965.1 Clostridia bacterium | reverse complement strand
CGTGCATCACCTTCCCCGACGGCCTCAAGGCGACCTTCCCGGCGTATGTCAAATCCCACGCCCTGGGCGCGGCGCAGGTAGACGGCGCAATCCAGTTCACCTGCGTTTTGCGCGCCAACGGCAAGGTGGTCCTTGGCTGATGCAATACGTTGAAATCGCCGCCCGCACCTATCCTTTGCGCTTCACCGCGCGCTCGCTCCTTCGCACGCAGCAGATGAGCGCACTTCCCTTCCAGTCGCTCTTTTCCCGCGGTGCGGAGGGCGCAAAGTGGCTTTTGTACTGCGCGCTGATCGACTATCGCCCCAGCCTCACCTTCCGGCAGGCCGAAGCGCTGTTTGACGCATGCATGAGCGATATCGCGCTGCTCTACGATAAGCTGACGCTCGCCTTCCACGAAAGCGGCTTTCCGCGCGAGGGTGTCACGCAGGCGGAATTTGACCGTCTGCTCACCGCTGCCGCGCGCGCAGGCATGCAAAACAGCCACCGCCTGTATGACCTTGACTACCACGAAATCGTGCGCGAAACCGAAGCCCTTTTGCGCCGCCCGCTTGCCGATACGCCCATGACGGACGCGCAGATGCTTTCCGCGCTTCAACACTTTGCAAGGAGGTGCGATCATGCCAACCCTTGAAACCCTCACCGTATGTCTGGAGGCCGACGCCCGCAAGCTGATGAATGATCTGACCGCGCTGGAAACGCGCCTTGATCATCTGCAGCAGGGCAGATCTATCTCCTTTCCGCAGGCGTCCGAGCTTGAAATGCGCCTCACGGTGGCCGCCGATCAAGCGGTATCCCGCGCGCTCAGAGGCGCCGGCGACACGCTCTCCCAGGCCGTTCTCAGCCATGAAACGCAGTTTGCCGCCGCGCTTGCGCAATCGCAAAACGCCCTTGTCGCCGCCCTGCAGGGAGCCGTTGACAAGCTCGCCTCATCCATTCACATCACCGTGCCAGTGTCCGTCGACGGCCAGCGTCTGGCCGCAGCCACCGTCAGGAACATCCGCCAGCAGGCCATCACCCGCGGCTCTGCCGCAACGCTGGGATAAGGAGGAAACATGTTCACCATCGACACTTTCACCCCGCCTGCGCCCAGCGCGCTCACCGTGCAGGTGGAGGACGCGCGCTTTTCCGCGCAGCAGACGCTCTCGGGCATGACGCACGTATCCCGCGCCGCCATCAAGCGCCGCATCGCTGTGCACTGGGCGTACATGACGCAGGAAAACCTCGCCTCCCTGCTTGCGGCGGTCACCGCGCAGCCGCTTGTCACCTTAACCTTCCCCGACCCCGTCACGGGCGATATGCTGTCGCTCGCCGCTTATTCCCTCGACCGGCGCGTGGGCCTTTACCGCAGGCAGGGCAATACAAGCGTGTGGACGGACGTGGAAATGACTTTCATGGAAAGCTGAAAGGAGGAGACGCATGACTGATTTTTCCACGGCGATTCATGCGCCTGCCCGCACGCTGTCCATCCGCGCCACGCTGACGCTGCTTACAGGCTACGCCTTTGCGCTGACTGACAGCGATATCCTCTCCTACACGCTCACCGAGGGCGCGACGGGCGGCGATATGCTGCTGGGCAGCGCGCTGAGCGCCCACGGCACGCTCTCGCTTTTAAGCCCCGACGGCGCATGGAAAACAGGCGGCGCAAAGCTTGGCAGCCGCTCGCTCCTTGGCGCTTCGGCGGAGATCGAAATCGGCGTACTGACGCCCGAGGGCTTCGTGTATGAAAGCGCGGGCAGCTTTATCGTATCCAAAGTAGAGGCTCCCGAGGGCGAGGATATCGTCACGCTCTCGGGGTATGACGCGCTGCTGCATCGCTTTTCGCCCGTCTTTACCGACAATCTCACCTATCCCTGCACGCTGCAGAGCCTGCTTTCCGCCATCGCCGCGCAGGCAGGCTGCGTCATCACCGGCACGCCGCTTTGCAATGCCTCCGCCGCTGTCGCCAGCCGCCCGGACTGGGGCGAAGGCTGCACGCTGCGACAGGCGCTGGCCTTTGTCGCCGGCGCCATGGGCTGCTTTGTGCGCCTCTCGCGCTCGGGCCCGGTGGAGATTGTCCCCGTGCTTACCGCCGCCGCACGCACCATCGATGCGGGCGATCTTTTCTCCCTCACGCTGGAAGACGCCGCCTTTTCCTTCAACCGGCTGCGTATTCTGCCGCGAAGCGGCGATGATTACACCGATTTCACCCTCGATTCTGCCCTGCCCTACGGCGCGGACAACACGCTGACCATCGAAGATAACCCCCTCTTTCGCAAAAGCAGCGGCGAGCTTGGCACCCTGGCGGGCAATCTCTGTCAAGCGCTGCGCGGCCTTACCTTCACGCCCTTTACGCTCACGCACTCCGGCGATCCGACGCTCGAAATCGGCACGCACCTCACGCTTCGCGATCTGAGCGGCACAGAGCACCCCGCGCTTATTTTCGCCCAGACCCTCACCTTTGCAGACGGCCTTACCGCGCACCTCATCTGCGATCTTGACAACAGCAGCGTGAGCCTGCCGCGCGTCATCACATCCTCCGGCAAGCTCTCCGCCGCCGCGCTGACAGACGGCGTGATCGCCGCGCAGCACATTGCCGCCGGCGCCATCCACGCCGAAAAAATCAGCGCCCGCTCCATCACTGCCGATCATATCGCCCTTGGTGCCATCACCTCCGACAGC
>JAZQXQ010000107.1:0-2248 GCA_045632965.1 Clostridia bacterium | reverse complement strand
CTTGATAAATACTCCTGCATGCCTTCCTCGCTTTCTATTTGTAATTTGTGCCAAAATGCGATATACTATAATAGAATCCAAATTTCGGAGGCATTCATGCAGAAAATCGGCGTTCTGGGCGGCATGTTCGATCCCATCCATCTGGGGCATCTCCATGTCGCGCGCTGCGCGCTGGATTATGGCCTTGACAAAGTGCTTTTTGCCCCTTGTCAGTCGCCCGCGCACCGTCCCGCCGCCAAGGCCGACGCCCATCACCGGTTGGAGATGTGCCGCATCGCCGCTGGGAATGATGCGCGCATGGAGGCAAGCGATATCGATCTGCGCGAAGGCCCGTGCTATACGGCCGAGACCATCCGCCTTTTGCAAAAGCGCTATCCGGACGCGCAGTTTTACTGGATTCTCGGCGCGGACAAGCTGCCCAATCTCGCGCGCTGGCGGGAGGCGGAGGCTCTCTTCTCCCGCTGCGAATTTCTCGTCTGCCCGCGTCCGGGCTTTGACGCATACCATCCTGTGCCGGGGGCAAAATTGCATGTGCTGCCCGCCACTCCCTTTGAAGCATCCAGCGGCGAAGCGCAAAAGCTTTTGCTGCAGTTTGACGACGCGCTGGGCCTTCTGCCTGCCGCTATTTCGCGCTATATCGCAACAAACGGCCTGTATCAAAGGGATTTTGAGCTTACGCGATACAGCATGCAGGAAAAGCGCCTGAAGCACACGCTGGGCGTAAGAGAAACGGCCGTTCATCTGGCGCAGCTGCACGGCGCGCGCATGCAGGCCGCCTCCGTCGCCGCCATGCTGCATGACATCGCCAAGCCCCTGCCGCTTGATGAAATGCAGTCCCTCGCGCAAAAATACACGCTCGATCTGCCAAAGGATATTCTCTCCGACGGCAATCTCCTCCACGGTCCGGTAGCTGCCGCCATTGTCAAACATGAATTTGGCATCACCGATCCTGAAATTCTCTCCAGTATTTCCTGCCATACCACCGGCAAGGAAAATATGACCATCCTTGAAATGTGCGTGTTCCTCGCCGATGCGATTGAGCCCACGCGGCGCGATTATCCGGGGCTCAGTGACATGCGCGCCCTCTCCCAAAGCGATCTGTCCGGCGCTGTGCTGCTTTCCATGCAGCGCACGCAGGAATATGTATTATCCCGCGGGCTGCATTTTTGCTCCCGCACCGAAAAAGCCATGCAAGATATTATTTTCAGGAGGCTCAAACATGAGTGAAGAACGTTCCCTTGCTGTCCGTGCAGCAGAAATTCTCAACAAATTCAAAGGTCAGGACATCGTCGTCCTCAACGTCGCCAACATGACCGTGATCACCGAATACATGGTCATCTGCACCGCCCGCACGGCGCAGCACGTCAAATCCCTGTGCGATGACGTGGAAGATCAGTTGGCCGCCGAGGGCGTGCTGCCCCGCAAGAAGGAAGGCCAGAACGACGGCCGCTGGGCGATCCTTGACTACGGTCATGTATTGGTGCATGTGTTCCACCCCGAAGAAAGACAGTTTTATCGCCTTGAGCGCCTGTGGGATGACGGCCTGAACCACGTGGAGCTGAATTTCGATAACGACGACGAAAACAAGCCCTTCCTCGGATGAGCCTGCAATTATACGCGCTGAAAAAGAACTTTGCCGTGCAAAAGGCCGAGCGTTTCTTCAAGGAACGCCGTGTCACGGTGCAGTTCGTTGATCTGAAAAAACACAAGATGGGGCCGCGCGAGCTGCAGCTGTTCGCCCGCGCAGCCGGCGGCGCAAGAAATCTGGTGGACCGCGACAATGTCAGCGCCATGTCGCATCCCGTAGCGCACACCGATAACGAGGAAATCATCATCGGCTACCTGCTAGAAAAGCCCGAATTTCTGCGCACGCCCATCGTCCGCAACGGCCAGAAGGTCGTCATCGGCGAGGATCAGGCCGCCTGGCAAAAATTGATCGACGGCTGATTATAAATCATCCGCGTCCTGCACGGGCATGCCGCCGTCCTTGGGCGTTCCGGTATAGCTGCCCAGTACGTCGTATTGGCTTTCGCCGTCTTCCGGCCGCGGCTGCTTCTTTGCCTTTTTAGGATCCATTATCATCACCTCCCCCGGTAGTTTGCGCACACGTCAGCGCTTTCATAACACATAGAAAAAAAGGAGCGTTTCCCCATGAAAAAGTTCTTCCGTTTTGTCTTCACACTGCTGCTCATCGCTGCCGTTGCCGCCGCAGGCTATCTGTATATGCAGCAGCAGGAGCTCACCGCCG
>JAZQXQ010000106.1:0-2802 GCA_045632965.1 Clostridia bacterium | reverse complement strand
TTCGTTTGAACGCGGCAGCAAGCTGACGGTGAGCTTTAATGCGTCCACGGGTAAGCTGACGCTGACCAGCGGCGGCAATACCACCGATATGGGCGATGGATTTACGCTGTACCGCCATGAGACGGACGGCATCAACGGCATCCGCATTGCGCAGGCCCGCACCAATAATCCTTATCCGGGCGATCTGCAGTTTATCGTCAAAAAGACCAGCAGCGCCTATAAGCTCTATACCATTGTGCATGTGTTTATCGAGGAATACCTCTACGGCGTACTGCCCTACGAAATGGGTGCGTCGGCGCCCTTGGAAGCGCTCAAGGCGCAGTGCATTTCTGCCCGCACTTATACCGCCCGCGCCATGCAGGGGGCAGCGAACAATATTTATGACGTGGTGGATACCACCAACGACCAGGTATATAACGGCACGCCCACGGGGACGGACCGCTGCACGCAGGCGGTGGATGAAACCCGCGGTATTCTGGCCATGAACGGCACGGCCTTTGCTGCCACGTATTATACCGCCAGCAACGGCGGCCAGATTGATTCGGTCAGCAATATCTGGGGCTCGGCGAGCTATGATTACGTCCGCGTGAAGGACGACCCCTTTGATCTGAGCAATGTCAATTCTCAGGTGCGCACGCTCACCGTCAATAAGAGCGGCACGCAGCAGAGCCAGTCGCTCAACTCTCTGCTGGTGGAAAAGGCCAAGACGGTTTTTGGCGCGACGAACGTGACGATTACCTCCGTGCATGCCGTTACGCCGCATACGCCGCGCTATCCCATCCCCAGCCGCCTGTATACCAAGCTGGATTTTGCCGTCACTGTCAATTGCGACGGGCAGAGCAAATCCGGCACGCTGACCTTTGATATCTTCAGCGAGCTGGAAGGCTCGCTGGGCATGAGCATCAACGGCGATAACAACGAACTGTGGAGCGTGGAAGAAACGGCCACGGCCTTTTATGTCAAGGCCCGGCGCTTTGGCCACGGCACGGGCCTGAGCCAGCGCGGCGCCATGAAAATGGGCGAACTGGGTTATACCTTTGATGAGATCCTGGCTTTTTACTTTGAAGGCTGCACGCTCAAGCGCCAGACCTTCTACAAGACCATTGCTGCCAATCTGGGCGCTTCGGGAGACAGCTATTCTTCGCAGGTTACGCCCGCTGCCCTGCCGGATGATGTATCCAAGGCGTACGGCATTGTGACGCTTTCCGGGATGGATCAGGAAGCGGCGCTGCGTACGGAAGCCAACGCCGGCGCAGATGTGATCATGGGCGTGCCGCATGGCGCTGTGGTGCATGCATACGCGCTGAAGGATGATTATTATCTGGTAGCTTACGGCGAAACAATCGGTTATGTGCATAAGGACGTGCTGACCGTCAGCGGAACGCTCGACGGCAAAGCCCGTACGATTTCCACGCTGGAATCTTACGGCACCGTCAATAACAGCGATTATCTCAATCTGCGTGCGGGCGCGGGCACCAGCCATGATATCCTGGCGCAGATTCCCACCGGCACCGTGCTGCCGCTTTTTGATATCAACGACGGCTGGGCGTACACCCAGTACGGCCGCGAAAGCGGATATGTGAGCATGGATTATATCACCAGGGGCGACCGCTATACGGGCGAGGCCGATGACGGCGACGCTACGGGCGCCGAGGTGATTGAAGCTGGCGGCGTCAAGATGCGCACCACGCCTTCGGCCAATGCGTATGTTGCCGCCGAGCTTTCCGAGGGGATCATCGTCAAGGTCAAGTATGACGATGGCTCCTGGAGCGAAGTGTATTACGCGGGCGTGACAGGCTTTGTGCCTTCCTCTGCGCTCAGGGCGAACGGCATCACCGTGGAGGAAATCGAGGACAAGCCTGCCTCCGGCGAACAGTATGCGCAGGTGTCCTCCGAAAGCACGTCGCTGAACATGCGCGCTGCAGCCAGCCTGTCTGCCAGTATCATGATGGAAATCCCGCGCGGCGAAATGATCATCGTCACCAAGGAAATGGGCGATTGGTGCGCCGTGCGCTATCGCGGCATGAACGGCTACTGCATGACCAAGTATCTGACGCTGGGTGTATCGGGCGAGGATGACCCCGCCGAAACAGTGCTCACCGCGCGTGTAACGACGGAATCCGGCTCGCTCAACCTGCGCAAGAGCGCTTCCAAGAGCGCTAAGATTCTCACCACCATCCCGCGCAATACCGTGATCACCGTCATTGAGCGCGGCAGCACCTGGAGTCAGGTGAAATATAACGGCAAGACCGGCTTTGTCATGAACGAATTCCTCACCTTCGGCGAAAGCGAAGAAACGCCGGATGAGGACGATAATACCACTGTTGCGCCGCCGGCGGATACCAAGCCTGCCTACACCAAGGCCAAGGTGACCACGGCCTCGGGCTCGCTGAATCTTCGCAAGAAGGCGTCCAGCGGCGCGACGATTCTGACCACCATCCCGCGTCATACCGTGATTGACGTGCTGGATATCGACGGCACGTGGACCAAGGTGGAATACAACGGCAAAACGGGCTATGTGATGAGCGTATTCCTCACCTATATCGACGGCGATGAAGAGGATACGCCCACCACGCCGCCGGCAAGCAGCGGTGAAACCAAATACGCCCGCGTGACTACGGCCTCCGGCTCGCTCAATCTGCGCAAGCGTGCGTCCAGCAGCGCAAGCATTATGACGACCATCCCGCGCCATGAAGTGATTGAAGTAATCAGCAAGGGCGACAAGTGGACAAAGGTGACTTACAACAGCAAAACGGGCTATGTGATGACAACCTTCCTCACCTTCCTTGAAAGCGCGGCTAC
>JAZQXQ010000105.1:0-3627 GCA_045632965.1 Clostridia bacterium | reverse complement strand
GTTGCATGACGTTTCGCTGTATGCCGAGCCGGGGCAAAAGGTTGCCTTTGTCGGCGCGACGGGCGCGGGTAAGACCACGATCACCAACCTGATCAACCGTTTTTATGGTATCGCGGACGGCAAGATCCGCTACGACGGCATCAACATCAACAAAATCCGAAAGGCCGATCTGCGGCATTCCCTGGGCGTGGTATTGCAGGATGTGAATCTGTTCACCGGCACGGTGATGGAGAACATCCGCTACGGCAAGCTGGACGCCACGGACGAGGAGTGCATCGCGGCGGCGAAGCTGGCGAACGCCCACGACTTTATCACGCGCTTGCCCGAGGGATACAACACGCTGCTGACCGGCGACGGCTCGGGCCTTTCTCAGGGCCAGCGTCAGCTGATCTCCATTGCCCGCGCTGCGGTGGCCGATCCGCCGGTCATGATTCTGGACGAGGCGACCTCTTCCATCGATACGCGCACTGAGGCTTTGGTACAGCGCGGTATGGACAGCCTGATGCACGGGCGCACGGTATTTGTCATTGCGCACCGCTTGTCTACTGTACAGAATTCTGACGTGATCATGGTGCTTGATCACGGCCGCATCATTGAGCGCGGCACGCACGAGCAGCTGATCGCCGAGAAGGGGCAGTATTATCAGCTGTACACGGGTGCGTTTGAATTGGAGTGATGGGGGACGTGAGGGAGGCAGCTTTGGGGCCCAAAGCTCCTCCCTAAGACCCTCCCGAAAGGCTGCGTTGTGGACGTGAAAGTTTGACGCAGGCTGTACGAAAAAGAGAGCCGGAAACCGGAGGAGAAAGCAAGCTTTCCCACCGATTCCGACTCTCTTTTTCTACGCGCTTCGCGCGTGCGATTGCGCAAGCGCAATCGGCCTGCTGCGGGGGTGTGCCCGCGTGGGAGTGTACGCCGGACGCACAACACGCCAAAACGGCAGTCCGCGGAGCGAAGCTACGCGAGCGCGTGAAACGCGCAGAAAAAGGGTCTGAAGCCGAGGGACGAGCTTGCTCGTACATTCGGATTCAGACCCTTTTTCATACAGACTGCCGCGACAAGAATGTGGCCAACTTCCAAAGAAAACGCAGGTTCTTTGTTACTTTCTTGACTCAAGAAAGTAGCGTCTCCTCTTCGTTTCCTTCCTCATATACCAAAATGTCGCCTGGCTGGCACTTGAGCGCCTTGCAGATTGCTTCCAGCGTGCTGAAGCGCACAGCCTTGGCTTTGCCGCATTTGAGGATGGAGAGATTGGCCAGCGTGATGCCCACGCGCTGGCTGAGCTCGGTCATGCTCATTTTGCGCTTGGCGAGCATCACATCAAGATCAATACGGATCATACGTCCTCCTTAAATGGTCAGCTCATTTTCTTCCTGCAGGACAGCAGCGCGGTGAACGAGCAGCGAAAGCACGTATGCCACCAGCGCTACCGCCAGCGTGGCCATGCTGGCCAGCAGGAACAAAAGGAAGGCCGGGCCGATATCTACGCCGGCCGCACCGGGCAGGAAAATGAGGGCAAACCACAGAACGGCAGCGATGAGCAGGAAAAGCGCGATGCGTTTAAGATCGCGGGCGTTTTCGGCGCAGAAGGATTGATTTCGCCCCAGGCGCAGGCTGATGCGCATATAAAGAATAACGGCGTGAATGTACAGCGCGGCGATCAGCCAAACGTAGAAAAGCATCGGCCAGAACAGCCACGAAAGCTCGGGATACATCATGCGGCATTCATCGGCCATGAGCGGCGTGTAAAGAAAGAAGACGGCCGCACCGCCGATACAGGCAATGACGCCGGCAAACAGGAGCATATGGGAAAGCGTTTTGTGCGACATAAAAGCACCTCCTTATGCGTGCATTATATATCAAAACTACATGAAAGTCAACAAAAAAATATCGAAAAACAATAAATAATTCTGATGAGATCGTTTGGCTGCAGCAAATCGACGACGCCCGAACACAAAGCGTATCAGAGCGGCAGGCCGATGGCGAAGCCATCGTATCCGCGGCGCGGATAGAAAAAAGGACAGAGGTTCGAGGGGCGAGCTTGCTCGCACAATCGAATCCTCTGCCTTTTTTCGTATAGCCTGCCGCGACAAGAACGCGGCCAGCTTCCAATACCAACGCAGGTTCTTTGTTACTTTCTTGACTCAAGAAAGTAACGTTCTCCTCGTCTCCCTCGTCCTCCTCACTCCGGCATCACGCCGCAGCTTTTGAGAAATTGCCCCGTGTAGCTCTTTTTGCACGCGGCAACTTCTTCCGGCGTGCCGCAGGCAACCACCTCACCGCCCTTGTCGCCGCCCTCGGGGCCAAGATCGATGAGATAATCAGCGGTCTTGAGAACATCCAGATTGTGCTCGATTACCAGCACGCTGTTGCCGGCGTCGGTAAGCTGCTGCAATACGCGTACCAGACGGTTGACGTCATCGACATGCAGGCCGGTGGTCGGCTCGTCCAGCAGGATCATCGTGCGCCCGGTGGCGCGGCGGCTGAGCTCGGTCGCCAGCTTCACGCGCTGCGCCTCGCCGCCCGAAAGCGTGGTGGAGGGCTGGCCAAGGCGCATGTAGGAAAGCCCCACATCGTTGAGCGTGCGCAGCTTATTCATGATTTGGTTGTGGTTTTCAAAGACCACCATGGCCTCTTCGACGGTCATGTTCAGCACATCGGAGATGGAATAGCCCTTGTACTTAACCTGCAGCGTCTCGTGATTGTAGCGTTTGCCGCCGCAAACCTCGCAGGGCACGTACAGATCGGGCATGAAATGCATCTCGATTTTGAGCAGGCCGTCGCCCGAGCATGCCTCGCAGCGGCCGCCCTTGACGTTGAAGGAGAAGCGGTTTTCCTTGTAGCCGCGCACCTTGGCCTCGGGGCACTGGGCAAATACCTTGCGGATCAGATCGAAAAGCCCGGTGTACGTGGCGGGATTGCTGCGCGGCGTGCGGCCGATGGGGCTCTGGTCAATGCAGATGATCTTGTCCAGCTGCTCCTCGCCCTCAATGCCGTCGCAGTCGCCGGGGTGCGTGTGCGCGCGGTTGAGATCGCGCGCGAGCGTCTGGTGCACGATGGAATTGACAAGGCTGGATTTACCGCTGCCCGATACGCCGCTGACGCAGCAGAAAACGCCCAGCGGGAAGCGCACATCGATATTTTTGAGATTATGCTCGCGCGCGCCGCGCACGGTGAGATAGCCCGTGGGCGTACGGCGGCGGGCGGGAATGGCGATTTGTTTGCGGCCGGCGAGATAATCGCCGGTGATGGACTCGGGCGCGTCCATCAGATCCTGCATCGTGCCGTGCGCTACGATGCGGCCGCCGTGCTCGCCCGCGCCCGGGCCGATATCCACCAGATAATCGGCGGCGCGCAGCGTGTCCTCATCGTGCTCGACGACAATCAGCGTGTTGCCAAGATCACGCAGACGGCGCAGCGTCTGCAAAAGGCGCGCGTTATCACGCTGATGCAAGCCGATGCTGGGCTCGTCCAGAATGTAGAGCACGCCCACAAGCCCCGAGCCGATCTGCGTGGCCAGGCGGATGCGCTGCGCCTCGCCGCCCGACAGCGTGGCCGCGGCGCGTGAGAGCGTGAGGTAATCAAGACCGACGTCGTTGAGGAAATTGAGGCGCGCCTTAATTTCGCGCA
>JAZQXQ010000104.1:0-7646 GCA_045632965.1 Clostridia bacterium | reverse complement strand
ACCATTGAGCTACACCCGCGTACTGGGTGTAAAAGGGGAAATGGAGCGGTAGACGAGGCTCGGACTCGCGACCTCAACCTTGGCAAGGTTGCGCTCTACCAACTGAGCTACTACCGCATGATGGTGCCTTGGGGCGGAATCGAACCACCGACACGCAAATTTTCAGTCTGCTGCTCTACCTACTGAGCTACCAAGGCATATATATGGCGACCCGAATGGGGCTCGAACCCATGACCTCCAGCGTGACAGGCTGGCGTTCTAACCAACTGAACTACCGGGCCGAATGTGGTGGGAACAATAGGGCTCGAACCTATGACCCTCTGCTTGTAAGGCAGATGCTCTCCCAGCTGAGCTATGCTCCCATTGCTCCTCCGTCTGCATCTTTACAGACCGACGGTGCGTTATATATAATAACGCCAAATCCTTCTTTTGTCAACCCCTTTTTAGCATTATTTCAAAAAAGATTTTGCTGCATATAAATGTGAAAGAAGTCGAGCGGTAGCGCATGCTTGGAACCTTTGTCGTAAATGCTTCCGGCGGGGCAGTTTTCCTATGTTTTCCATAATTTGATTGCTATAATACCTGTACAAACGACAAAAATCAGGAGGAAGTTGGCAATTGGAACCGATTCGAGTGCTTCTTACGGATGATAATGACGAAATTCGCGCCGCGTTGCGCGATCAGCTGAGCCAGCAGGAGGATATCAAAGTGGCGGGCGAGGCGCGCAACGGGCTGGAGGCGCTGCAGATGCTCAACGATCATACGGTGGATGTGATGCTGCTGGATATCATCATGCCGCAGCTGGACGGCTACGGTGTGCTGGAGCAAATGCAGAAGATGAATCCTGTTTCCCGGCCGCAGGTCATTGTGATGACGGCGCTGGGACGGGATGATTTTGTCGCCCGGGCCATCCGGCTGGGCGCGCAGTATTACATGGTGAAGCCTTTGGATACACGCATGCTGCTGGAGCGCATCCGCGAGGCCGCCCGGCAGATGAATGCGCAATATGAGGAGACGCCGGTGATTCCGGTGGCTGCGGCGCGCACGCTGGATGACCGGCTGAGCAACATCTTCTTAAGCCTTGGCATCCCTGCGCACATCAAAGGCTATCAATTCCTTCGCGAAGCGATCAAGCTGGTGATCGAAGATCCCGACCGTATCAACCGCATCACCAAGGAGCTGTATCCCGCCATCGCGAGGCGCTTCAACACCAGCTCCAGCAAGGTGGAGCGCGCCATCCGCCACGCCATCGAGGTGGCATGGAGCCGCGGCCGCATCGATACCCTCAACCGCGCCTTCGGCTGCCGCGTGGCGATTCCCGAGGAAAAGCCCACCAACGGCGAGTTCATCGCCCTGGTGGCGGATAAGCTTTCCATGGAGCACAGTGCGTGAAAAAACGTTGATTTTGCGGGCTTTTTGGCGGTGTGCCAAAGCGATGAATATTGTAAAAACATTGTGAAACCGCACTGAAAAAGCGATAAAGGCAAAAACAAAAAAGCAACCAACACCGGGCATTGATTGGGTTCTTCCAGATGGAAAATCAGAAGGAAGAAAACTGTCAATGAAAGGGGTTTGTTGCTTTTTTAACTGTTTGACTGTTGATTTTAAGAGCAAAAAACAAAGCCGATCATTCGATCAGCTTGCTTTATCGTATTTCCTGTTCCAGTTCATCAAATACCTTGGCATTGAAGAATTCGCCCAAGGTCATATCGAGCCCATCACAGAGTTTCTTTACCAAATTGACCGACACTTCTTTGCGGCGAGGGTCGAGCATGCTATAAACGCTAGAGGGTATAACGCCGCTGCGAGTTGCAAGTTCATTGGTTTTGATGCCTTTTTCTTTCATGATTTCCTGAATACGTTGCCATACTGTACCTCTTACTTGCTCTCTGAATACGCTCTAACCTCAAAAATTCTGGCTTTTGAATCGCCATAAGTTGCCAGAACGACAATTTCCGCTTTGTCGCAGCGAACGAGAGGGAAAGCAACACGGTTCATACGCTGATAATTGCCCCGTACCTCCTGACGCGCCACTTCTTTGCCGTTTTCATACAGCACTACGCTGTAATCCTTTGTCAGTTCAGGCGGCAAGCCAAGCGTTTGCTCTTTGATGCGCTTGGAGGACATCGTTTGCTTAATGGAACGGGAAAGATTGGTGTCAAACGTAATCTGCATTTCGCTCAGGCTGACAGGCTCATCCCATTGCAGCCACAGCCTGGCCGGCAGCAATGCCGAAGTCCATTCGTTTATGGCATCCTGCTCATTTCTGGTTATACCGTTGATAACAGCTTCGGGATGCTCGCTGCCTGCCTCGGCAAATACTTTTGCCCCTCGCGCCAGATCTTCTTCGTCATGATTGACAATACCCGGCAGATAGCAATCGTCCTTCAGCAGCTTCTGCTGCAGCTCGTCCATATGGTCGTTTATATCGCGCGGGTCGCAATTGTATTTGATGGCCAATGCTGCCGCCGTACCAACCGCCTGCCCGCCGACAGCGCAAGTGCCCATCACGCGTGTGCTGGACATTGCCAGCTTGGAGCAGCTGACAATCTTGCCGGCAAGGAACAGATTGGGAACATTTTTTGAATAGAAAATCCGGTAGGGCAGCCCATAAACGCCGGGAAAATTATACAGCGTGGTAGGCAGCTTATCATAATCCAGCAGCCCGTTGGGCGTGTGGTTATCCATGGGCCATCCGCCGTAAGCCACCGTGTCGCCAAAGCGATTGTTGGCCAGTATATCGTTTTCCGTCAGCATATAGTCGCCCTCAAAGCGGCGGCTTTCCCGCACGCCGGGCAGCATGCCCACCCACAGCAGATCATAATTCTCCGCGCCGTGGTCGCCGCCGTTTTTGATGTGATCCCATACACCGTATACGCAGCCGATCAAATCGTCACGAATGTCCTCGTATTCGGAGATAATATCCGGCTGCGTTCCGCAAAGCTCGATCCACCAATAGCCGTAATCCACGCAATAAGCATCAAAATTTTTGCCCGTTCTTTTCTTACGATTATCCAGCACCGTCACACCGGCCTTTTGATCGTCAACGCCAAAGAGCGGCTGCGCATCACCGTGCTTGCGGTAACGCAATTGTTCCTCCGTAAATGTCCACGCCCATTCCGGTTTTTCAAATTTCACGGGAGCGCCGCAGTCCACCGCCTTAAACAGCAATGTATTGCCCATGCGGTATTCATCGGGTTGATCAGGTGCATGCATTTCGCCAAATTCTTCTTTGCTTTCGCTGCCGGTACGGAAATCCGCGCCCGCCATAAAACCGAGCGTTCCGTTACCACTGGCATCAATAAACTGCTTTGCTATAATTTCCCAATGGATTTCAGTCGTCAGCTGGTAACATTTTACCGCAACGATGCTGCGATCGCCATTCGTGATGACGTCCTGCATGGATGTATTCATATACAGCGTCAAACCGTGCTGCTTTCGCGCCGTCTGATACACCACGGCATCCCACATGGAATAGTTGTAGCGCTCGTTGAACTTTTTGTTATTGAGCATCAGCTCATACAGAATGCCCGTTTCTTCAACGTTCGGCTTGGTACCGTTGGTGGAAGCGCCGCAAATGTGCATGCGGATTTCTGAACTGGCATTGCCGCCCAAAACAGGACGATCCTGAATCAGTGCCGTTTTCGCGCCGCCGCGTGCGCTGGCAATCGCTGCGCATACGCCTGCTATACCGCCGCCAACCACCACCACGTCATATTCCGCTTTCTGTCTTTTTATTCTCAAAGCCAAATTCAATCGCCCTCTTTCGCTGTTTTTTCATCAGTAAACGCGCACTTCATACACTCTGGCACAGGGATACCCGTGTGTGCGGAGGATATGAATCTGCATTTCATCAGCGTCTACTGCTTCAAAGTTAAGAATATTCTGTCTTTGATGATTATCCCGTACCTGAATGGTATGGACAATCTGACCATCTTGCAGCAAAAGCACATCATAATCCCGCACCAGACGCTCCGGGATGCCCTTGGGCTGTTTCCGCTGTCCTCTGTTCGACAGGCAGATACGCAGCGCCTGATTCAGATCCTGGTCGAACGTCAGTCTGACCTGCTGCGCCCTTTGGGCAGTCTCCCAGCGCAGCGTCAGCTGAGCCTGCTCCGTCTGGGCTTCCCATACATTAGACTCATCCTCAATCGTGCGGGAATAACCGTTCAGAACATGAGCCGCTTCGCAACCGGCATTTTCACTGCTGGCGGTAACAGTTGCCCTGCGCGCCTTATCTTCCTCATCCTCATTGCGATAACCGGGAATGAAGCAGTCATTTTTCAGCAGCGTCTGCTGCAGCGTGCGGATATGGTACTGTCCCACTTCCCGCGGCGTGCAATGATTCTTCACAGCAATGGCTGCCGCAGTGCCCGCAGCCTGTCCTCCAACAGCGCAGGTACCCATTACACGCGTGCTGGCCATGCCCAGCTTCGTTGTACTGATGCAGCGTCCGGCCATCAGCAGGTTGGACACATTCTGCGAATAAAAGCAGCGGTACGGAATGGTGTACAGACCTTTAAATTCATATACCTCCGCAGGCATTTTATCAAAGTCAAACAATCCCCTGGGCGTATGGTTATCCACCGGCCAGCCGCCATATGCCACAGCATCATCAAAAACAACGTTCTGCAGCACATCGTTCTCTGTCAGCCAATAATCACCGATCAAGCGTCGGCTTTCGCGAACGCCCGGCACCATGCCCACCCATTCCAGATCATAGTTTTCCGCGCCATGGTCGCCGCCGTTTTTCAAATGATCCCAAACGCCGTATACGCAGGCCATCAGCTCATCGCGAAGCTTTTCCGTATCATAGATCTGTTCTTCATGATCGCCGCCGATTTCCATCCACCAGAAGCCATAATCCAGTTCATTCGTTGTTATCAGGCGATAATACTCCGCCGGATTCTCTTCACGAAGCTTTTCCATCAGAACCGGATCCATGGTATTGCGCGAAGGGTGTACACGGAAACGCAGCTGATCTTCCGTAAAATGATAGGCCCAGTCCGGCTTGGTAAAAGGTACGGGCTCCCCTCTGTCAACCGCCTTGAACAGAATGGACATGCCCATGTGATATTTGTCGCGCTGCTTGGGCGCGTGCGGTTCCTGATAATCGTCATAGCATTCGTTTTCCTCGGTATATGCTGCGCCCGCCATGTAGGCCACAGAGCCGTTTCCTGTGCAGTCAATAAACTGCTTTGCGGTGATGTGATAGAAAGTTTCGGTTGTCTGCTGATATCCGGCAACCATGGTAATGGCATCGCCTTCCATTTCAACCGTATCAACCGCCAAATCCAAACGCAGCGTCAAATTGGGCGTTTGCTGAACGCCTTTGAGCAGCACACGATCCCATACAGAAAAATTGTGATGTGGGTTAACGGCTTTGTTATCCAGCAAAAGCTCATTGAGAATGCCGGTTTCCTCGGCATTTTTCTTAGTGCCATTGCGGGAAGCGCCGGAAATGTTCACACGGATTTCGGAACTGGCATTGCCGCCCAAAACGCTGCGAGCATGCAGTAAAACGGTTTTTGCGCCTTCTCTGGCGCTGGCGATGGCTGCGCAAATACCGGATACGCCTCCTCCGATAACGGCAACGTCATAATTTTCATTCAAAACCCGCAAATGTCGCATGTCTTTTCCTCCTTGCTGCATTTTCCTTTATTTCAAATCACGGACAGACTTTCGGATGATCAGTTTGGGCTCGATGATCAGCTTCACATTTTTCGCCTTGGGGTTTGCAATCCGGTTGATCAAAATCTGGCTGCCGCTCATTCCCAGCCTTCTTTTGTTGATGTAAACCGTCGTCAAAGGCGGCAGGCAGTATTCCGAAAGCAAACCGTCTTCAAACCCGGTGACGGAAACATCCTGCGGGCAGCTCAGGCCATGCGCATTCAAGCAGTGAATAACGCCGACAGCCACTTTGTCATGGGCTGTAATGACAGCAGTAGGCCGCTCCTCCAGCTGAAGCAGGCGTTCCATTGCCTCATATCCGCCCTGACCGCTGAAATACGATTTTTCCAGCGCGCCCTTTTGCAGCGTAATGCCGGCTTCCTGCACAGCCTTCATAAAGCCGCTCATTTTGCGGGCAGAAGTCTGCGTAGAATCAAGGCCGTTGATAAAAGCCAGCTTCGTGTGTCCGTAGGAAATGACGTACCTGGTCATGTCATAAATCGCCTGCTCGGGATCGGTATCCACCCAGTCAAAATGATCGTCGCGCGCGCCAATCAGAACGATGGGCAATTCCATCTTAGAAAGCTTTTCCAGATGCGAAGGAAGCAAAATGCCGCCAACCCACAGCATGCCGTCAATGCGGCTGCTGTCCATGGAAGAGGGCATTTCCCACTTTTCGGTCGGCATATGCTCAATCCAGTAAACAGAATCCATCAGCATGTTATAATTGGATTTACTGGCTTCGGCAACGATGGCGTCCAGCATATCGGCCAGATAGGTATTCGGAGAAGAATCGAAAGCATAGCCTTCTTTTTCAGATGTATTTCCAGGCTCGAAAGCATTTCGAATCACGCCGATTACACCTTTTTTATTCGTGACCAGTGCGCGCGCGCTGGAATTGGGCACATAGCCGGTTTCCTCAATGGCCTGAAGCACGCGAACTCGGGTTTCCATTTTTACGTTGGACCTGTTATTGATCACAAACGAAACCGTCGCCACCGACACGTTGGCCGCTGCCGCAACGTCTTTAATTGTTACTTTTTCATCTCTCATAATCTAAACGTTTTAATATCCTCCGTGCTGCTTTATGCCTCAATTTTACCTTTGTTCCACATCGCATGTCAACAAAAATTCGCCTAACTTTCAAATAATCATAGATATAACGTTATAATTTTTGCCAATTTTGTTCAATATACACAACTCGTCTATTCTTATTATTTTATCTAAACGTTTTGAAATTTGTCATTTTGATAGAACTGATCATATGCAAAACACACCCGCACAAGCCAAATAAAAACCGCTGTCGGTGATGACAGCGGTTTTTGTATAAAGAATGCAGAAGGGAAAAGCCTTTTATTTTTTGCTCAGGCCATTGCACTGGGCAAGGGCGTCGCCGATGGTCTTTTCGTAGGCTTCGTGGCCGTATTTGTCCACCTCGCCCTTGTCCTTGGGGCCGTGGGTGAGGCAGCCGGCGCCGCCGATGCAGCCGCCAAGGCAGGCCATACCCTCGATGAAGTTTTCCTTGAGGATGCCTTTTTGCTTTTTGAGCAGCGCCAGGCGACATTCTTCAATGCCGTCGCAGATGGCAGGATTGACCGCAAAGTTGATCTCCTGTTCCTTAAGCGCCTGCGCCACGGCCTCGCTCAGGCCGCCGCTGCGGGCAAAGATGCGGCCGAAGAAGCTGGCGTTGTCCATCACGCCCTCGGGCAGCTGCTTCAGATCCAGATCGCGGGAATCAATCCACGCCTGCAGTTCTTCAAAGGTCAGCACGCAATCCACATGCTCCTTGACGGCGTCGCGCTGGGCTTCGGCCTTTTTCGCGGTGCAGGGGCCGATGAAAACGACCTTGGCAGTGGGATCGGTCTGCTTGATAAAACGCCCCAGCTCCGCCATGGGAGAAAGATTGTGGCTGATGTGCTCTTTTACCTGATGGATCAGCCATTTCTTGGACAATACGAAAATGTCCATGGATGCCA
>JAZQXQ010000103.1:0-10000 GCA_045632965.1 Clostridia bacterium | reverse complement strand
GCACGAAAAAGCGCATGCCCTCGGGCGAATTTTCCGCACCCAAAGTAATACTGCCCTGCTTTGTG
Organism: Clostridia bacterium; assembly: GCA_045632965.1. GTDB lineage: Bacteria > Bacillota > Clostridia > Christensenellales > Aristaeellaceae > SFMI01. The sequence goes on along the minus strand of JAZQXQ010000103.1, from coordinate 9,935 downwards.
TATTTGATGGCATTATCCAGCAGGATGGTCATCACCTGATGCAAGCGATCTTCATTGGTGCGCACGTCGCAGTTCTCATGGGGCAGATACAATTTCATTTCAAGCCCCTTTTCCCGCGCCAGATGCTCATGACGATCCAGCAGTTCATAGAGCGTTTCCACAGGATCGACGCACTCCATTTCAAAGGCGGAAGACGCCGCCTGCAGGCTGCTCAACTCCAGCAGGTCATTGACCAGACGCGTCAGTCTTCGCACCTCGGTCACGATCATATCATAATAGCGCTGCTTTTCGCTCTCCTCCACCAGCCCGTCGCGCAGCCCCTCGGCAATGCCGCGCATGGAGGCCAGAGGCGTTCTCAGCTCATGCGAAATATTGGCCACATAATCGCGTCTTGTGCTTTCCAGCCGCTCCTGCTCGGTGATATCGCGGATCAGGGCAATGGCGCCGCGCTGCGAGCTTTCGCGCACCGGCAAGGGGCTGAAGATCACCTGCAGCCTGGCGTCGCCCACCGTGAGGCGCATATCCGGGGCAATTTCCCCCAGCGAATGAAAAAGCGATCGCTGCACAAGGGTATAAGCCTCGCTGTCGTGCCCGCCAAGGAGCTTGAGCGCCGCCTTGTTTTCATGCAGCACAGCGCCTTCCTCGTTAATAGCCATCACGCCCTCTCTCAGTCCGGAGAGCACCAAAGAAATCGTATCACGCTCGTACGTCAGATCGCGCATGAATTTGCGCATCATACCGGCAATGCGGTTAAACGCGCGGCCGGCATTGCCCATCTCCATGGGCAGCGATTCGCTCACATGCACGTCTTCGCCTTCGCTCAGGCGCTGCACGGCGTCCACGATCACATTGGCGGGCTTGCCCATGTACATGGACAATACCACCGTGATGATGAGCATAAAAACGGTCACGGGCACCATGTAGGAAATAAGCGAGGAGCGGAAGCCGCGTACGGCGCTGTCATAGGGCATCATGGGCTTGCCCGCCACGATAATACCCTCCTCCTGCCGCATGGCCAGCAAAAAGCAGGTATCGCCCGTTTCCAGTTCGCCCACAAAGGCATAGTCCTTTTGCTCAAGCTGCTCCGAAAGGCGGGCGATCATATCTTTGTTGAGATAGTCTTCGCCGCTGGCCGTATAGGAAATGATTTGTTCCTTTTCGTCCATCATCAGGAAGAAAACGCCGTCAGGGCTCATCAGCGGATTGAGCGCCGCGTCCACTTCCTCCTGCGTCATTTCGCCCCGTTGATAGGCGGAGAGCAGCCCCTGCGCCATCTGCACATTGCTCAGCAGTTCATCCTGCGTCATTTCAACGTAGGTATTGCGCGTGATGGCGTTGGAAATCACATACAGCGTCACCGTCACCACCACAATGCACAGCGTGGCTACCAGCATCAGTCCCCGCAGAAAGGCCTGCAATTTACGCATCTTCTACCTCTACCTTATAGCCCACGCCGTATACCGCGCGCAGCTGCAGCGATGTATCGGACGGCAGCTTTTTGCGGATGCGCTTGATGGAGGTATCCACCACGCGGCTGTCGCCGTCAAAATCAAAGCCCCAGATGGAATCAAGCAGCTGCTCGCGGGTGAATACCTGCCTGGGCTGACTGGCCATCAAATGCAGGATTTCCACTTCCTTGGGCGAGAGCACCACGCTTTCGCCCTTCACGCGCACCTCATAGCAGCGCAGATCAATCTCGGTATTGCCCACCTGCAAGCGGCTGTTTTCGGGCGCCACCTGCAAAGAATTGAGACGGCGGAAAATCACCTGAATGCGCGATACCACCTCGCGCGGGCTGAAGGGCTTGACGATATAATCATCCGCACCCAGCGCAAAGCCGAGCAGACGATCTACCTCCTCGCCCTTGGCGGTCAGCATAATCACCGGGGTCATGCTCACCGCGCGGATATCCGAGCATACCTGCGTACCGCTGCGGCCGGGCATCATGATATCCAGGATCACCAGATCGGGCCGCATGCACGTAAAGGCTTCCATCACATCGCTGCCGCGGAAGACAGAGTACACCTCGTATCCCTCGCGGGTCAGATAGAGCCTGAGCGACTCATGAATGCCCACTTCATCATCGGCAATAAGGATCAGCTTTTTACGATTCACATGTACCTCCTATTGAAAAAACGGAGGGGAAGTTACCTTCCGCCCTCCGTTTGTCAGCGCATGTGCGCGTGTAATTACTTGTTCACTTCGTCCTTGAGCGCCTTGCCGACCTTGAAGGAAACGGCCTTGGAAGCGGGGATTTCGATTTCCTCGCCGGTGCGGGGATTGCGGGCAACGCGGGCAGCGCGTTCCTTGGCTTCGAAAGCGCCAAAGCCCACGATCTGAACCTTGTCGCCCTTCTTGAGCGCATCGGTCACAACGTCAAACAGGGCGGTCACGGCCTTGTCGGCATCCTTGCGGGAGAGATCGGCAGCCTTGGCAACGGCATTGATCAGTTCGGTCTTATTCATTGATTGGTTCCTCCTTTAATGGTGCATGCAGCACCTGCAAATAGCTGTTTTTTACGGGAGCGAAATGCTCCTTGTACAGTATACATTTATTTCGTCGCTTGTCAAGTTTTCCAGCAATTTTCCTTGCAAATTCGCTGATTTTTCGGCATTTTCAAGGATTTTGATCCATTCCTGCAGGGCATGATGCACCTTTTCCTCGGCGCACAGGTCATTTCTGCGCATGTCCTCCACCGCCAGCAGGATGCGGCCCTCGGGCGTTTCGCCAAAGATTTCGCGGATCTTCTCCTGCACGTCAAGGGGCAGTTTGCCCATCTTGCCAAGGATTTTTTCAGCACGGCGCAGCGAGGGCAGTCCTTCGCTCACATCGCGCAGACGGGCGGCAAATGTGGTATTCCCGCGTTCAGCCTGTTTCATGCGCTCCCAGAAGTCGCCCACTTCCTTGGCGGTGTTCAGTTCCTCGCCGCCAAAGATGTGGCGATGACGGTGAATCATCTTTTTGCAGATGGCCGTCGTCACGTCGCTCAGTTCAAACGTGCCGTACTGCTCGCCGATATCCGCCTGGAAAAACACCTGCAGCAGCACATCGCCCAGTTCATCCGCCACATGCTCGTAGTCTTCGTCCTTCACCGCCTGCGATACCTCGTAGGCTTCTTCAATCAGGAAGCGGGCAAGCGTTTCGTGCGTCTGCTCCTTATCCCACGGACAGCCGTTTTCGCCGCGCAGGATGTCCAGTACGCGCTTTAAATCCCACGCGTCATAGCGCTCGCGGCGCGTGAGCTCCACCGGCGGGATATACACCGCGCAGGTGTGGTTATACTTGCCCTGGCGGTCCATCTCGCACAGCGGAATGCGCGTGAAGGTGCGCTCGGGCTTTTCGCCGGGCGCAAAGAACAATACTTCGCATTCATCGCCGTACCAGGGCGTGAGCTTTAATTTGCACTCGCCCGCCAGCATGCGGGAATTGAGTTCCACAATGAGCAAACCATCCTGCGTCTGCGGCACGGTTAATTCCATCGCCGAGCAAATACGCACGGGCATCTGCGCGCCGGCCGCTTGCAGAAGCGGCGCCGACAAGGGCATGCCGCCAAGCAGGTGCACGCTTTCGGGATACTGCTTTATCAGTTCCGTCACGGTCGCATCCGCCGAGGCGTCCAGCACGGCATATACAACATTGGCGCGCTTGGCAGCCTTGGCAATCACCTCCGCCGCAGCCAGCGAAAACTCCTCAAAATCCTCGCACTCCTCGTGCAATTCGTCCAGCGTTTCAAATTTCAGGCCCTTTTCGCGCAGAAACTTGGCTGCGTCCACCTCGCCCGTGCGCAGGATCAGCTTTTTCGCCTTCTCCAGTGTTTCCATCGCGCCCAGCGTAATATGCGCGCGCGCGCCGGGGCCCAGCGATACAACGGTAATTTTATGCATACGTCACTTTCTCCAAATCAGTCTGCGCACGCGGGCGGGCAGGTCTTCCTTCTTGACGGCGCTAAATTTCAGCGCGCACACGGCATATACAATCACGCCCGCGCCCACGCACACAATCACCGCAAGCAAAAGCGGCAGTCTGCCGGCGGAAAGCAGCTTTTCGGTAAAGATACACTGCCACAGCACATACACCACAGCGCCCATGATGAGCGTCGCCGCGCCCGGCCGCAGCACAAGATCCTTTACCGAGAAGCGGCAGCCCGTGTATTTGAATACATAATACAGATTGGGCACCATGCTGACGGTATAGCACACAAGCGAAGCAATCGGCGCGCCGTGAATATCAAATCCGGGAATGCCCACCAGCGTGTAGTTGAGCGCAATCTTGCACACAACGCCTGCCATCAGCGTATACATGGGGATGCGCTGCTTGCCGCAGCCCTGCAAAATACCGCTGGTCGCCTGCACGACGGTGAAAAGCACAATTGTCATGGCGCTGACGTTGAGCAGCGAAGCCGCTACGTCAAGCTGCAAGGCCGTATAGCTGTTGGAATAGAAAAGATACAGCAGGGGCTTGGCCAGCAGGCTCATGCCCACCGAGCAGGGAAAGCCCACCACCACTGCCACGCGCAGACCGGTCGCGCTCTCGCGGGCGGCAGTCCCGCGGTCGTTTTTCGCCAGCGCGGCGGAGATCGCGGGCACCAGATTGGTGCTCATGGCCATGGCAAGGGCGGTCGGCACGTTGATCAAAGTAATCACCATGCCGGAATAGAGGCCGTAGCGCACCAGCGCCTCCGTCGCGTCCATGCCGCCCGCTTCCATCAGGTCTGTCAGCATAAAGCTGTCAATCAGCCCCGCCAGCGGCACGATGCACGCGCCCAGCGTAATCGGAATCGAAATACCAAGCAGCCTTTTGCCGATTGTTTTATGCCCCAGCACCTGCGCGCTTTCATCCTGCTCTATGGCGGCAAACTCGCTTCTCGCGCGCACATGCGTCACCATCATATACACAAGCGCCGCCGCCTCGGCAATGGTGGTACCCAGCAGCGCGCCCGCAGCGCCCAGACCGGGGCCGCCGCGTTTCATGCCGATCACCGCCAAAGGCAATGCGATCGCCACCTTACCCACCTGCTCAATCAACTGCGATATGGCCGTGGGCAGCATGTGCCGATGCCCCTGCATATAGCCGCGGAAGGCGCTCATCACGCACACCAGGAAAAGGCTGGGCGCAATGGCGATATAGCCCGCCTTGGCTGCCGCCGTGCCTACGTTCTCGGCAAGGTTTCCGCTGAGCAGCATCAGCAGCAGCGTCGTGATCAATCCCAGCGCCGTCAGCGCCCAGGCTGCCACGCGGAAAATGCGCCGCGCAGAACGGGGATCGCGGCAGGTGATATAATGCGACACCATGCGCGAAATCGCCACGGGAATGCCCGCCGAAGAAATCGTCAGCAAAAGATTATAGGCAGGAAATACCTTCTGATAAATGCCCAGGCCCTCGCCGCCGATGTATGCCGCCAGCGGGATGCGGTAAAGCACGCCCACCACCTTGCAGATCAGTCCGGCCAGACCCAGGATCGAAATGCCGCCCACCAGCGACTTTGTTTTCTGTGACACAGTCATTCTCCTTTTTAAGCATAGCTTAACTATTATATTATAGCGCAAAAGATGCCCTGCGAAAAGGGAAAAGGCAATTTCTTTTTTGCAAATCTGTCATTGCTTTACATTTGCGCCCCTTATGCTGTATAATATATATGTTATTTTTTCACCCCGGAGGTTTTAAGTATGTACACCGCTCAAAGCTATCAGGATAACCGCGCGCAGCTGCGCTCCCGCATGCTGGCAGTGGGCCTGCCCGCCCTCGCTTTCTTTGTTCTGATGATCGTTTCCTTCGCCCTGCGCTGGGCCGAGGCTGTTACCGTCATTTTGTCCATCGTCACCTTCAGCCTGTTTATTTTCGGCTATTCCATGTTCGTCTCCCCCGTGCGCGCCTACGGCAAGCATATTGAGCATGCGCTCAACGGCCGCACCCGCCAGCTGACGGGCATTTTCCTTGAAATGGCTGAAGAATCCGTCATGCGCGACGGCATTTCCTTCTATCCCTTCACGGTCAGCGTGGGCGACAAGAAGGAAGAGGAGAATCACCGCCTGTTCTACATGGACGCCAACCTGCCCCGCCCCGACTGGAAGGAAGATGACGAAATCATCCTCACCTCCTATGACAACCGCGTAACCGCATGGGAATATGTAAAATAATCCCTTTAGGCGAAGGAAAATCCCTTCGCTTTTTTTATGCCAAAATGGTATAATGCCTTTGTCTCCCTGCGTTTTCATTTGCATACAGGAGGGTCTTTTTATGAATTCTCAGCACCCCAACCTTTTATTTGTCATGACCGACGACATGGGCGCCTGGGCCATGCACTGCGCCGGCAATGACGAAATCCACACCCCGAATCTCGACCGTCTGGCCCAAATGGGCATGCGGTTTGAAAATCTTTTCTGCGTCTCCCCCGTGTGCTCGCCCGCGCGCGTGTCGGTCTACACCGGGCAGATTCCCTCGCAGCACGGCGTGCATGACTGGCTGTGCAAGGGGCATTTCGATACCGAAAAATATCTCTCCGATGAGCTCAAGGAGGGCTTCAAAATCGAGCCTGCGCCCTTTGAATTCATGTGGCCGCGCGTGCATCTGTCCTCCGATCAGCCCATCCATTATCTGCGCGGCGAGGACGCCTTCACCGATTATCTGGCCGGCGCGGGCTATGAATGCGGCCTGTCCGGCAAATGGCACATGGGCGACAGCGCCGTGCCGCAGGCGGGCTTCACCTTCTGGCACACCACCGCCAACGGCGGCGAAAACTATTTCTATCCCGTCGTTTTCGATGCCGAAAAGCAGAAAATGGTGCTCAAGCGCGAGTATTACGTCACCGATTACATCGCCGATCAGGCGCTTGAATTTCTTGACGTGCGCGACCACGATAAGCCCTTCTGCCTGTCGGTGCATTTCACCGCGCCGCACTCGCCCTGGGCGGAAAAGTGCCATCCCAAGCAGTTTTACGATCTTTACCGTGACTGCCCGATGGATTCCATTCCCTTTGAGGAAATCCACAAGTGGGTGCCGCACGCCGATCAGCCCTTTGACGAATGGAAGAAAAAGCCGCATCCCGGCGTGCGCTTCATCGGCGCCAATTACGCGCCCATCAAGGAAACCTGGTATGAATACTGCCGCGAAAGCCAGCGCGGCTATTATGCGGCCGTCACCGCCATGGATCACAACCTCGGCCGCATCCTTGACCGGCTGGAAAAGGACGGCGTGATGGACAGCACCATCATCGTTTTCACCTCGGATAACGGCAGCAACATGGGCCATCACGGCATTGTCGGCAAGGGCAACGGCACGTATCCCATGAACATGTACGACACCTCCGTCAAGGTGCCCGGCCTGTTTGCATGGAAAAACCACATCCCCGCCGGCGTTGTCAGCGATACCATGGTCAGCCATTACGATTTCCTGCCCACGCTGCTGGATCTGTGCGGCGTGCGCTATGATTGCCCCGCGCGTCTGCCCGGCAAATCCTTCAAAGCTGTGCTGGAAGGCGCGGCGGATTCCTTCCGCGACGACGTGGTGGTGTACGACGAATACGGCCCCGTGCGCATGATCCGCACCAAGGAGTGGAAGTATGTGCACCGCTACATGGACGGCTATGAAAACGAGCTATACGATCTGATCAACGACCCCGGCGAGCGTCATAATCTAATTGACGAGCCTGCGCAGCGTGAACGCGTGCAGCAAATGCAGGCAAAGCTGCAGGGCTGGTTCGATGCGTATGTTGATCCAGCGCTGGACGGCAGCAAGGAAGACGTGCGCGGCGGCGGTCAGGTGCATAGTCATCAGTTTAGGTAAGTTTTGGGGAGGAGACGTTACTTTCTTGGAGCCCAAGAAAGTAACAAAGAAGGCTGCGTTTGTATTGGAAGCTGGGTGTTTTCTTTGACGCGGCAGTTGATTGAAAAAGGGTCTGAATCTGAATGTACGAGCAAGCTCGTCCCTCGGCTTCAAGCCCTTTTTCAGTTTGCTGCGCAAACACGGATGGCTCTGCCATCCGGACTGCCGCTTTGGTACGTGCCGTGTTTGTTCGCGCACACTCCCCGGCAAACACTATCTCCACACTATTTAGCTGCTGTGAAGCGGCAATTTCACTTGCCGAAGGCAAATTTCACCATCGCAAAGCGATGATTTCACCCGCGCAGTATGCGCGGATTTCACTGCGCGAAGCGCCATCCCCTCTCCACGCAAAAACCCCGGAAGATTTTCATCTTCCGGGGCAGCTTTATGCTTTGATTATTCAGCAGCCAGCTTCTTGTAGCTGTCCAGACGCGCCTTAGCGTCTTCCTCGTTCTTCTTGAACAGCTCCTCAGCAGCTTCGGGGAACTGCTTGAGCAGCGTCGCATAACGAGTTTCGCTGCGGATGAAGGCCTGGTAGTCTTCGGTGGGATCCTTGCTGTCGATGGTCAGGGGGTTCTTGCCCTGATCGGCCAGATCGGGATTGAAGCGATACAGCGGCCAGTAGCCCGCGGCCACCGCCTTGCGGATCTCAGCCTGCGCCAGGGACATGTTGATGCCGTGGTTGATGCAGGGAGCGTAGGCGATGATCAGGGAGGGACCATGGTAGGCTTCGGCTTCGTTCATGGCCTTGAGCAGCTGAGCGGGGTTGGCGCTCATAGCGACGGTGGCAACGTAAACGTAGCCGTAGCTCATCGCCATCATGCCCAGATCCTTCTTCTTGGTGCGCTTACCGGCAGCGGCGAACTTGGCCACAGAGCCGGTGGGCGTGGACTTGGAAGACTGACCGCCGGTGTTGGAGTACACTTCGGTATCCAGCACGAGGATGTTGACATCCTGGTTCTGAGCCAGCACGTGGTCAACACCGCCGTAACCGATGTCATAAGCCCAACCGTCGCCGCCGAAGATCCAGATGGACTTCTTGACGAGCATATCCTTGGACTCGAGCACTTCGCGGGCCAGCTTGCAGGCTTCGCAGGGGCAGCCATCGACGATGTTTTCTTCGCAGGCGGCAACCAGCTTGGCAGCGGCGGCCTTGGAGCCTTCGGCATCCTCGATGTTCTCCAGCCATTCCTTACCGGCGGCCTTGATTTCCTCAGCGGCATAAGCCACGTTGATCAGGGCTTCAACGGTAGCGGCCAGCTTGGCGCGGCGCTGGTTGACAGCCAGGTTCATACCGAAGCCGAACTCAGCGTTATCTTCGAACAGGGAGTTGGCCCAGGCAGGACCATGGCCCTTATCGTTGGTGGTGTAGGGGCAGGTGGGGGCGGAACCGCCGTAGATAGAAGAGCAGCCGGTAGCGTTGGCAACGATCATGCGATCGCCGAACAGCTGGGTAACCAGCTTGACATAGGGCGTTTCGCCGCAGCCCGCGCAGGCGCCGGAGAACTCAAACAGGGGCTTCATGAACTGGCTGCCCTTGACCGTGTTCTTGTTGAACGCGATTTCGGGTTCAGGCTGCTTCATGGCGAACTCCCAGTTCGCTTCTTCGGCCTTCTGGCTGGCCAGGGGTTCCATGGTCAGAGCCTTCTGCTTGGCGGGGCAGACTTCCACGCAGTTGCCGCAGCCGGTGCAGTCCAGAGGACTTACCTGCATACGATACTGGTAGCCGGCCACTTCCTTGCCGATGGCCTTCTTGGTGACGAATTCGGCGGGCACTTCGGTGCCATCCTTGACCAGGATGGGACGGATGCACGCATGGGGGCAAACCAGAGAGCACTGGCCGCACTGCACGCAGTTGTCGGCGATCCAGGCAGGAACCTTCACGGCGATACCGCGCTTCTCGTACTTGGTGGTGCCGGTGGGCACAACGCCGTCGGGCGTGAACACGCTGACGGGCAGCTGATCGCCTTCCTGAGCCAGGATGGGCTTAACGAAGGTGTTGAAGTATTCGCTGGCTTCCACATGAGCGGGAACGGCGCCGGTGGTGGCGTTGGCCCACTCAGCGGGCACGTCAACCTTCACCAGGCCGGAGATAGCGATGTCGATGGCGTCCC
>JAZQXQ010000102.1:0-10534 GCA_045632965.1 Clostridia bacterium | reverse complement strand
CCTTACTTCATCAGAAAAAACTTACTTGGCTTCTTCAGCGTGGCAGTAAACGCACACAACCGCATCAACTTCGGGATCATATACCCCAAATTCATGACCAAGCGGTTCGCCCATTTCGGCTTCAAGGCTCAGAAGCGCATCACAGACAATGCAGGAAATCACCACACGATCAGCGTTCTCACAATCGGCATTGATCGCATAAGGCTCGCCCGCCATATGGCCGACAGGTGCGATGGCAGATTGCACTTCCAGTCCGCACTGCGCGCATTTTTCAAGCAGAATGCCTTCCGTTTCGCAGGTAGCTTCAACAAGAACAACAGCATCTTCCTGATTGAACACATGTTCATACGCATCCACCTGGACGCGGACGATCGTATCGCACCAGCTGCAGCTCAGTAGCGAAATGGCATTGGCGTGCGTGCTGCAGTTTGCAGCCTGCAGGATGCATTCCACTTCTTCCTGACAGGGGACGACAGGCAGCTCTTCACTTTCGACTACTTCGTTGCAAACGGTACATTTCTTAATGCACAGACCGGGATGCTCACAATCGGGAGCCTCAACAATCTGCCATTCTTCGGGCAGCGTATGGCCAAGTGCCGCCGTATGAATACCTTCAATCTGCTGCGCTTCTTCACGCTCAATTTCCTGATCGCACACAGAGCATACGCCGACAACCATCATCGGTTCAGTGCAGGTAGGCATCTGCAGGCTGAAAATCACGCGATGGCCAAGCGCAGGAGCTGCACGGTCAAAGCTGACGGCCTCCTGTACACCGCAAAGAAGACAGGTGCGCACATTGCGCCCGGCATTTACACAGTCTGCGGCGATATACGTGTATTCTTTGCTCCAGTTATGTCCGAGCGCTTCGCCGGTATATACGGTAGCCACACCGGTTTCGGTGTTGCTTCCGTCTGCATTGCAGCTTTCGCAATAATAGTGAATCAGCGCACCGTTCAGGCAGGTGGGATCCAGCACCTGTACGCCCTTTTCAGCGTTATATACATGTTCGGTGCATGCAAGCGTGGTTTGGGTCATCACTTCGCCGCACAGCGTGCATGCGGTATGCGCTTCACCTTCCTGCGTGCAGGTCGGCTCGGTAACAATCACCGCTTCTCCGGCAACATGACCGGCGGGAATAATCGCATAGCCGATCAGCTTGTCGCACCACTTACAGACATACTGACACAAACCGTCCGTCGTGCAGGAGGCTGCAATCAGCACTTCCTGCTTGGGTTCGCAATCATCCGCCATGGAGACGACAATATTTTCTTCAAGAACAACATCGCAAACGGTGCACACATTTTTGCCGGTGCCGTCACTATTGCAGGTGGCTTCCGCCACGATCTGCAATTCAGCCGTGTGGCCCAGCGCTTCAAGCACGGTTTCGTCGCTCACAAGGCTGCAGCGCTGGCATACCCAGGCAGCAGAGCCGGCATTCTCGCAGTCAGGCGCATCAATGACCGTCTTTTCATCCGCATAAACATGTCCAAGCGCCGCATCATCATTAACTTCAAGCGTATGCAGGATTTCATCACATACAGAGCAATAGATTTCAACCTTGCCGCTTGCTTCACAGGTAGGCGCAATATAGCGATATGCGTGCTGATGCTGCGCTTCTCTTTCTGCCTCATCAACAATCTCCTCATGGCCGCAGCTGACGCAGGCAAGCACAGCGCGTACATCGCCGCCGCAATCATCAGCATCCAGCTCAGGCGCCTGATAATACGCATGGCCGGACGCAGGCAGAACAATCTCTTTAAGCAGTTCGTCGCATACCATGCAATATACATGACCTACGCCCGTATCAACGCAGCCGGGAGCCGTGATCGGCACAACATCGCCCGCTTCGTGACCGAAAGGAATGGTGGCAAAGCGCAAATGCTCGTCACACCATCTGCAGCGATATTCCATAATGCCGTTTTCCGTGCAGGTAGAAGGCGCAATCACAACCTCATAGGGACAGCAATCCGCTTTCGCAGGCAGTACAACGTCCGCTTCCATCACCTTTTCGCACACTACGCATACATGAGCCGCCACACCGTCTACGCTGCAGGTTGCTTCTTCTTTTACAACCGTTTCAACAGTATGTCCGAGCGCTTCGCCTTCGTTTTCTTCGATATGAGCGCCACAGGCGACGCAATCCCAGGCGATCAGGCTGGCGTTTTCACAGTCGGCTTCCTTAATCACTTCAACGCTGTCCGGTTTCGTATGTCCCAGAGGCTTAGAGCCGACAGCATCCGTTTCCCAGCGAACAAGGCCGCAATGACTGCAAGCCACCTGATACTTTTCTGCGGTTTCGCAGGCAGCATCGAGATGCTCATACTTCCAGTCGTGACCAAACGACTTGGCATCCTCATCAATTTGGACAACCTGCGTCTCGCCGCAGATGGTGCAGGTATTGACAAACTTACCGTCTTCTTCGCAGGTAGCGGGAATATAGCTGACATCACTGCCAAAGCTGTGCATGGCGGGGATGGTCTCGCAGGCAACTCCGTCGCTTTCAGGATTCTGATCCTTATTGCAAACGGTGCAGTACCACACCTTGCCGCCTTCCTCTTCGCAGGAGGGCGCAATCACAGCATCAGGCTCTTCATTATATACATGCGCTGGCTCAATTGCGCCGTACGTTCTTACGCCGCACAGCGTGCAATGCTGCATATAAATGCCCTTTTCCGTGCAGGTGGCAGGATTCAGAACAATCTCCTCAAACACATGCTCGCAAGCAGTTTCGGCAGCAGCGCCGCACAGCAGCATGATCAGCACCGTCAAAAGCAGGCAGGTAAATTTCAGGAATGTACGCATATACTTCCTTCCTTTCCTCATTTTGCAGTAAGCAAAAGAACTAACACATATACACATTAGATTATATGCCCCAATAATGTGTATATCAACAAATCGCTGCCAATTTAAGGCAATTGTAACGATTTTTCAACAAACAGAATTATTTTTGCAAAAAAAGAAGCGCCGTAGCGCTCCCTTCTATAAAGAATATGGAATTACTGTTTGGTGCCGCACTCGGGACAGAATTTGACGCCGGGGGCCAGCTTTGCGCCGCAGCCTTTGCAGCCGGGATTCTGATTGGCGCCGCACTCGGGACAGAACTTGGCGCTCTGCGTAATCGCCTGACCGCAGGCGATGCAATTCTTGGTAGCGGCAGCAGGCGCTTGCTGATTGTTCATCATGCTGCCAAACATCTGCGCCATGGCCATGCCCGTTCCCATGCCAATTCCGGCGCCGGCGGCATTATTGCCGGGATTATTGGCAGCTTCGCGCATCGCTTCGGCGGCCTGAAACTGCGTATAGCGATTCAGATCGCCCGCTACACCCATGGACGTGCGGCGGTCCATCGTCTGTTCCACTTCCTGCGGCAGAGAAATATTCTCAATCGCAAAGCTTTCAAGACGCAGGCCCATTTCCTCAATGCGCGGAGAGAGAGAATTGAGCGCCATATCGGACAATTCATCGTACTGAGAAGCAAGGTCGAGCGCGGGAATGCCGCTCTGCCCCAGGATATCGCTCAGCCCGGAAATAATGGTGCGCTTGATCTGGCCTTCAACATCCTCAACAGAAAGGGAGGACGCCGTGCCCAGCACTTCGCGAAGCAGCAGCGAAGGATCAACCGCGCGGAAAGCATACACGCCAAACGCGCGCAGGCGGATCATGCCGAAATCCTGATCGCGCATCATGATCGGGTTGGAGGTTCCCCATTTGCAATCCACAAAGCGGCGGGTATTGATGAAATATACCTCTGCCTTGAAAGGAGATTTGAACCCGTGCGGCCAGCTCTGCAGCGCCGTCATAACGGGCATATTGGACGTCTCCAGCGTATACATGCCGGGGCCGAAAACATCGGCCAGCTTGCCTTCGTTGACAAAAACAGCCATCTGGCTTTCGCGCACAGTCAGCTGCGCACCCATCATGATTTCCTTGCCGCCGCAGTCGTAGCGCATGGCAATGGTATTGCGCGAATCATCCTGCCATTCGATGACGTCAACCAGCTGGCTCTTGATCATCTTGCTGAAAAAACCCATGATGCACCTCTCCTTATAAGACAGCGCGCGTCAGCACTGTCAAATTATCCAGGATATGAATCTGCTGCGTGATCATATCAAGCCCCAGGTAGGCCTTGATATTATCAAGCGACTGTTCAATATGCTGATTGGTGCGGTTGACAAGGCTTTCTTCCGCCTCGTCTTCGCCCTCAATGCGCTGACAGGCAAGCACGCGGATGTGCCGCGGCGTGAGAACGGCCACGCAATAATAAATATCATCGTAATAACGGCCGAAGAAATTGTTGCGCAAGGCATTTTCCAGCCGTTCGCTGCCGTAATGCCACTGGTTCATCAGATACACTTCGCCCTGCGGCATATCAAAATCATACATAACGCACTTTTTGTCGGGATCCACATACGAGCGCAGCATCTGAAGCCTGCCGCGCAGCACATGCTCGTTGCTGATTTCGCCGGCCAGCAAATTATGTCCCAATTCGTCGCGAAGCATATCCATAATAACGCTTTCGTCATATACTTCGTCCGAATTGTCCGAGTGCAGCCGATCCAGATATCTGAGCATATCCTTGAGCACCTGATTCTGCGAATCAAGCTTGCGCTTGATCTGGAAAATAGGCAGGCTGGGACGAACCTTTGTCAGGTACGCATTGAGCGTGCGTGCCTCATATTTATCCAGAATATAGGCAATGCAATCCACACGCTTTGTTTCCATCTCATTGATGGCTTCGTCGGCAGAAGTCACAATGGTGGGCTGGTGAAAATTCATAGACTGCCAGTCGATGCTTTCATTCATCGCGGCAAAAGCCTGCGGATCCTTGAGGGCAATTAAAATGCGATACATGCAATATCCTCCATGCAGCCAATACGGCTTATCTCATTATACATAAAGTTCGTCTCAGATGCAATCACTTTGCACTAAATATTTTTACCATTTAGGCATTTTTGGACAAAAACGGGCGTACTTTCATCGCAAGGAGGGATGTAAATGTCAAAATTATCCAATCAGGAAGTCCCCTTGCTCAAACACGCCCTTCATCTGTCGGGCAGAAACGCCATAGACATTGAAGGAGTCGAGCAGGTGATCGCTTTTGACGAAAGACAGATTCACCTAAAAACAAGCGAGGGACGGCTGCTGATTGCAGGAAAGAATCTGCAGGTAAAGGCGCTTGCACCCGACACCGGCAAGGCCAATATCAGCGGTGAAATTGACAGCCTTTCTTACAGCGGACATAAGCAGCATAAATCCTTTAGTATGCGCAGCATTTTCCGCTGATGACTGCCTTTCAGACGGATTTTCAGATACAAACCTTTCTTTATGTATTGTATACCGGCTTTTTCTCCTGCTTGGCACACTGTTTTATCTCATCTTTACTTGGCAAAAAGCATTTCCTTTTTTCGTTGCTTCTTGATTTGTTTTTGACCGTACTGACCGTATATTTTCTGTTTCTGTCCATTTTTCATTCCGGCAGCGCAAGCTTGCGGCTTTACATGGTTGCTGCCTTTTTTCTCGGCGGCGCCCTTTCTCACGCAAGTGTTTGGACGATACTCAAAAATCTGCATATAAAAAGGAAATCCAAAGAACGCGGCGAATAATACTGCATCTGCAATTTATCCGGAGGCTTTGTTTGTATGCAGCGATTCAACATGAAGCACCAGCGTGTCCCGCTTCTTTGGGTGATCTGTCCCATTTTCGTCATCGTCATGATCGGCTATCTGTGGATTGATAATATCAAAAGCGATATTTCCCAGCTGAAAGTCACAGTATCGGAACTGAACATCGCCAGCACGCTGCTCGAAAGAGAGCGCGATGCGCTGGTCAAAGAAGTAAAAGATGCGGAAACCGACGAATACATTATCGCAAAAGCACGCCAGCTATACGGCTACATGATGCCAAACGAACTGCTTTTCATCATCAAAAATCCCGAAGCGCTGCACAGCGGTGACGAGCCGCCTGTGATGTATGTGGTGGAGGGCGATCAGCAATGAATAGGATCGCCGTCATCGTCATCGGTTCCAATTCTACGCGCATGCTCGCTGCAGACGCATGCGATGCGCTTTCAAACGCCGTCCGTGCGCGCGCAGAAACACGGCTTTTTCTTGGTATGTCAAAGGATATGCTCCTGAGCGCTGAAGCTATTGACTATACCGCACAGAGCGTACTGCAGCTGAAACTGTCCGCAGAGGACAGCGACACTGAGTTGATAGGGATTTACGCCACCAGCGCTGCCAGAGACGCCAAAAACAGCGACGCACTTTCCCGCGCAATTGCCAATGCCACAGGACAATCTTTACAGATACTCTCCGGTGAAGAAGAGGCTGCCTATTCATTTTTCGGCGCTGCTGGCAATGGGCCCTGCGGCGTTATCGATATCGGCGGCGGTTCAACCGAGGTCGTTCTTGGCAGCGGCAAAAACATACAAGCGGCGCATTCACTGCAGCTTGGCG
Source organism: Clostridia bacterium (assembly GCA_045632965.1). Taxonomy (GTDB): domain Bacteria; phylum Bacillota; class Clostridia; order Christensenellales; family Aristaeellaceae; genus SFMI01. The sequence goes on along the minus strand of JAZQXQ010000102.1, from coordinate 4,079 downwards.
CTTCAAGGCTGCTTAAACTGCAGCCCATCAACTGTGAAGACGACATTGAAAAAGCGCTCGTCATTGCCAAATCCGTTATCCATACGCTTCCTGACGCGATCGTCAATCACACAGGCATTGAGCGCTTTTGTCTGATCGGCGGGACAGGCACCTCCTGCGCGCGCGTCGCCAGATACACACCCGAAGGCTCCTTTCTCACGCGCGAGATGATTTCAAACATGCTCCATACCATCGCAGCCACCCCGCGCGAGGAACGTACCCGCATTCCCGGTTTTCCTGCCGGACGCATTGATATCCTTCCGTGCGGCATGGCCATTCTCCTTTCGCTGTTTGACGAATTGAAGCTGAAAAGGGCTTACGTTACCGAACGTGTCAACGCCGATGGCTTGCTGCGCGCATTTGTTCACAAAAAATTTGCTTGTTAATCTTGATAATGAAGAAATAATCCCGTATAATATCATATGTTTATTAACACAAGATTGGAGTTTTTCATATGTCCAAGAAATCTCTCTTCGCTTTGCTGCTTGCTGCCGTTATGGTGCTTTCCGGCTGCTCCCTTGTCATGAAGGACGAAGCCGTTGACAACCTGCTAACCATCATCGACGTAAACGGCACGCTGGTCAACAAGCAGATCTTCTACAACACCTACGATTATAATCTGTATGTTGAGCAGTACTACGCTTCCATGCTCGCTTCTTTCGGCGGCGATGGCACCGTGGGTACCGACGCTGTTCTGCAGACCACCATTGACACCATCGTTTCTTCTCTTGTCTGCAATCACAAGAGCGCAGAGCTGGGTCTTGATCAGCTGAGCGAAGCGGACGAAGCGCAGATTCAGATTGACGGCCAGGCTGCCTATGAGGAAGAACTGGCTTACATCAAGGATATTTATTTTGCCGATTCTGAGCTGAGCGAAGAAGAAATCAACGCCGCCGTGCTCGAGCAGGCCGCCTCTACCGGCGTGTCTCTTGAGCTGATGGTTGAAAATGCCCGCTCCACGCTGATTTCCGAGCGTCTTCGCGCCAGCGTTACCGACGCCGTCACGATTACCGATGAAGACATCCAGGCCGAGCTTGACAGCCTGATTGCCGACCGTAAGTCTACCTACGAAAGCAGCCTTACTTCCTATGCCACCGCGGTCAATAACGGCTCTGCCATCTATTACACGCCCGCCGGCTATCGCAGCATCAAGCTGATTGAAATTGCTAAGCCCGTTGCGGAAGAAGGCGCCGAAGCGCCCGCTGAAGATACCGCCAAGGCCGAGATCGATGCTCTGGCTGCCCGTGCCGCCGCCGGCGAAGCGTTCGATACCCTCAGCGATACCGTTGCCGAGAACCTCGTTTGCGAAGGTGCCACTCATCTGGATACCGCCATCGTGGAAGCTGCCATGAGCCTCGCCGCTGCCGGCGATATCTCTGCTGTGGTTGAAACCGAAACCGGCTACGCGCTTGTTCAGTATGTGGAAGACATTGCCGAAAAGTCCGCTACGCTGGAAGAAGTACGCGATTCCCTCTATGACAGTGTGCTGGCTACGGCTCAGGATGAAGCCTACGAAGCCGCCGTCGCTGCCTGGATCGAAGCGGCTGACGTCAAGATCTACACCGAAAACATCAACAACTGATTTGTAAATCATGACTTAATCCCCGGCTTCCCTGTGGGAAACCGGGGATTTTTGCTGCATTTGGCAGGGAGTTGCGCTTGTCAACGCACGCATCATTTTGTATAATAACGCTGATGTTCTTTGAAAGGAGGCGCTTTATGAAATACCTGCGCCGGCTTGTATGGTTTATTGCTTCGCGTTTGCTGGCTCTATTGCTGGTGCTTGGCATTTTGTCCGTCACCTTCTATTTTGCCATGAACGCCATGAACATCTATATCATTGTCAAGGACGGTATGGCGACGCGCGCAAAGGTAGTAATGATGGACGAAAGCGTTTCCGCGCTTGATAACTACTTCTTTTCGTCCTGGATATCAAGAGATGAGCTGATACAATCCGCCGTTAACGGAACAGATCCTTATCAAAACAGCGATATCACAGGCATCGATCACCGCATCTCGCTTCATTGGGTATGGTGCTGGCCGTGGGAAAACACCGCCAAAGCAACGGTAAGCGAGCGCATTCCCGCCATCGACGGCAAAAGCGCTGACGAAAATGGCGTACCCAAGTGGCAAAATGCAAAATACTCCATCATCCTCTCCCGCAGCAGCGGCAATTGGAAAATACGCGATATCACGCTGATAGAATGGTTGAACGAATGACAAACAAAACGCCCATTATCGCCCTTGCCCCCATGGCCGGCATTACCGATTGGCCCATGCGATTGCTGTGCAGCGAACAAGGCTGCAATTACACAACGACCGAAATGGTCAGCGCCATGGGCTTTTTGAGTGCGCCCGATTCTCTGCATGTCTATCGTTATCTCCTGGCCAAGCACCCGGATGAAGTCACGCCCGTTGTGCAGATATTCGGGCACGAACCTCAGCTCATGGCGCAGGCGGCCGCCCGTTTGACCGATATGAGCGCTTTTGCAGGCATTGACATCAACATGGGCTGTCCGGCGCAAAAGGTCGCAGGCTCGGGCTCCGGCAGCGCTTTGATGAAAAACCTGACATTGGCAGGGCAAATCATCACCCTTGTCCGCGCCGCAACGTCCCTTCCGCTGACAGTCAAAATGCGCCTTGGCTGGGATGATGAAAGCATCTGCGCCAAAGAGCTGGCGCACATCTGCGAATACTGCGGCGTTGATATGATCACCGTGCACGGACGCACGCGCATGCAGCAGTACAGCGGCAAAGCCGACTGGGAGAAAATCGCCGAGGTCAAACAGAGCGTTAAGATCCCCGTTATCCTCAACGGCGATATCACCTGCGCGCAGGATGCCCTTGACGCCCTGGCTCTGACCGGCTGCGACGGTGTCGCCGTCGGCCGCGGCGCTTTGGGCAATCCCTTCCTGTTCGCGCAGATCAAAGCAGCTTTTTCCGGCGAAGAAATCCCTCACCCCTCCTGTCAGGAAATGGTCGAAACCGCCATTCGACACGGCGAAATGATGCGCGAATGGAAAGGCGAAAAGAGCGCCGTTCCGGAAATGCGCAAGCATCTGTGCTGGTATATCCGCGGTCAGCGCGGCGCCGCTAAGCTGCGCACACACTTAACGACTGTTTCAACACTGAACGAAGTTTATGATCTGCTCCGTACTTTTGCTCATGAGCAGAATCCGTGATAAATTTGCAATTATCTGTTGACAATAGCATGCAATGGTGATATCCTTTTCAAGAATCCCGATTATTTCAGTCGGGTTTCCAAGGAGGAACTGATTTGAAGCTTTCAACGCGCGGAAAATATGCGCTGTACGCCATGGTTTATCTGGCGCAAAAGGCCGATGAAGGCCCGCAGCCGCTCAGAGAAATCGCGCAGCTTGGTCTGCCGGAACAGTATCTTGAGCAGCTGCTGGGCAATCTGAGAAAAGCCGGACTCGTCACCACCGTCCGCGGTGCGCAGGGCGGCTATCAGCTGGCCAGGCCCGCCGACGAAATCTCCGTCGGTCACATCATTGACGCCATGGAAGGGCCGCTCAATCTGTCCGAGTGCGCGACAGAGGGCGTATGTCCCCGCGGCGACGGCTGTCCCACGCGCAAGGTGTGGGAATACCTCACTACCAGCATCAATGAACTGCTCTACAGCATTACACTCAAAAGCATGCTTGAATCAAAGGAGTTGACATAAGCATTGAAGCGTATTTATCTGGACAACGCAGCAACCACGGCCGTCCACCCCGCCGTTATCGAAAAAATGCTGCCTTATTTCACCGAGTGCTACGGCAACGCCAGCAGCATTCACTTTATCGGCCGTGACGCCCGTAAAGCGCTGGAGGAATCCCGCCGTACGGTTGCGCAGGTTCTCAACTGCAAGCCGCAGGAAATTTATTTCACCTCTGGCGGCACCGAGAGCGATAACTGGGCGCTGAAGGGCGCTGCCTTTGCCAATCGCAAAAAGGGTAATCACATCATCACCTCTGCCATTGAGCACCATGCCATCCTGCACACCTGCGAATGGCTGGAAAAGCAGGGCTTTACGGTGA
>JAZQXQ010000101.1:0-18339 GCA_045632965.1 Clostridia bacterium | reverse complement strand
TGAACCTTGCCTTCCCCTTGAGGGGAAGGTGCTGAACGCAGTGAAGCGGATGAGGTGTAGCGCCGCGCAAGGCGCGTTATCCTATATTACAGGCGCTCAAAGGGATATTCATGCCCCTGCAGATCCACGCGGATGGAGGCGATCACCTGATCTTCCAGCGGCTTGTCGGCGCGGTTGCGCTTGACATTCTGAATGCGGTCGGCATGCTCAAGACCGGTCAGCACGCGGCCGAAGGCGGCATAGCTGCCGTCCAGATGGGGGGACACGCTGGTCATGATGAAGAACTGCGAGCCCGCGGAATTGGGACGCATGCTGCGTGCCATGGAAAGCACGCCGGGCGTGTGTTTGAGGGGGTTATTGACGCCGTTGCGGGCAAATTCGCCCACGATGGAGTAGCCGGGGCCGCCCATGCCGGTGCCCTGGGGATCGCCGCCCTGGATCATGAAATCCGGGATCACGCGATGGAAGATCAGCCCATCGTAGAAGCCGCTGTTGGCCAGAGAAGCGAAATTGCCCACGGACTGGGGGGCGTATTCAGGATAGAGCTCGCCCGTCATCACGGAGCCGTCCTTCATGGTGATGGTAAAAGTGGGGTGGAAATATTCAGACATGGTAAGGTACCTCCCAAAAATTTTTACATATTTTATCAATATAAATGATAGCTTTCTTTGCGCTGTTTGTCAATGCGCTTACGCCTGCAGCATTTGTCTGAAAAAGGAAACGCCGCGCGAAAGGTTTTCGATGGAAAGCCTTTCGTCATAGCTGTGCGTGCGCATAAGCTCCTCCTGCGACAGAATGAAGGGGCTGAAGCGATACACATGCCGGCAGATGATTTCCATGCGCCGTGCGTCCGTGCCGCCGGGCATGAGCGCGGGAATGATGAGCTTTCCGGGAAAATGTACCTGAATGGCGGTGCACAGCGCATCCCAGGCAAGGCCCTGCGCGGGGGAGAGATTGCCGGGTTCTTCCAGACAGCCCAGCGTCAGCGTGATATCGGTGCCGCGGATGATGCGCCGCACGCGGTCAAGGAGTTCTTCCGTGCTGTCGCCGGGCAATACCGACGCTGAATAATACAGCGTGGGCTTTTCGCGCAGCAGCGCGTCGCCCTGCTGCTTCCACAGCATCAGCTGCGTATGCGTGATGGCATAGCCCGACGCCGTGCGCGAAAGGCGGTAGATCAGCTGCTTTTTGGCAAAGCGGTGATAGCGCAGGCGATATTTGTCGCTGCCTTTAAGGATGGGGCGCATGGCGGGGAGCATGTGCTCCAATACGGGTGCGCACAGACGGCCCTTGGGGTGAATGCGTGCGATGCGTGCAGCCGCCTTGGAGAGCTTTTCCATGGCGTACATGCCCTCGCACGACAGCGAAAAGAGCAGCCGGCCCTTTTCGGCTACGCCCACATACGCGGCGCTTTCCTGTGCGATGATATAGGGGCTTGACACGCTGCCGCCCTCATCCAGCACAAAGGCGGGATTTACGCCGCGGTCACGCAGGATGCAGGCGATCTTTTCCATGCTGCCGCCGCGCTGCTCTTCATCGCTGGAAAAGGCAAAATAGATATCGCCCGCGGGGTTCCAGCCCTCTTCCAGCAGATCCTCCGCCGCCGTCAGAAGCGCGATCATGTGGCCCTTCATATCGGCGGCGCCGCGGCCATAGATATAGCCGCCGTCAATCTCGCCGCCAAAGGGCGCGTGCGTCCAGCGCATTTCATCGCCGGCGTCCACCACGTCCATGTGCGATAAAAAGAGCATCGGCCGCATATTCTGCCGTCCGGGCAGGTGGATGAGCAGAGACAGATCACCGATCACCTCGCACGAGGCGTGGGCGAACAGACGCGGGAATAATTGCCTCAGCAGCGTGTGCAGCCGGTAAAAGGGCTGGGGATCGCCGCCCGACACCGTGGGCTGCATGATAGCAAGGGACAGCGCGCGCACCGCGCGGTCGTTTTGTTCAAAATACGTCAAGGGTGAACCTCCGGAAGATGGTTGAAAAGCAGTTTAGTTGCGCCAGATATCGGGGGACATTTCGCAGATATGCTGGATAAGCAGTCTGAGCGCCGGCGTGCAGCGTTTTTTCAGCCATACGATGCCGATGCGGCGGGAAAGGCTGGTTTTAAGCGGAAGATACACATGATCAGCGGAGGAAAAGAGCCGTACGTTTGTGAGAATAACGCCTTTTTCCGGCGTAAGATGCGCCAGCGCCTGCATGAAGGTTGGATATTCCTGCGCCGAAGGCTTTAGCTGCATTTCCTGCAGCAGCTGGCGAATGGTCAGTGAAAACAGCGTGCCGTCATGATAGCGCAAAAGTGTGTGTTCCCGCAGATCATCCTGTGTAAGACAGGTGTTTTGAGCCAGCGGATGATCTTTGTGCAGACAGACATAAAGACCGCTGCGGAAGAGGGGCTGTTTTTCAAACTGCGCGGAGGCATATTTGTTCAGGTCGATATCGGAAAAAAGAATATCCACTTCGCCGTCGGTCAGGCGGCGGGGATTTTGCGCCGGATCATCCAGCAATACCGACTGAAGGCTGATCCTTTCGTCGCTTTCGGCAAGTTTCATCACAGAGAAAAAAGCCTTGCATTCGCCCAGCATCATCAGCGGCGGAAAGCCCACTTTAACCGTTTGCTCCTTTGCGTAGGGCAGTATGCTGGAATACGCGCGGCGGAAGGCGGCTTTGAGCGTGCGCGCTTCTTTTACAAAGGCCTGACCGGCGGGAGTAAGCAGCGTGCGGGGCGTTTCTCTGAAAAAGAGGGGAATGCCCAGCTCGGCTTCCAGCGTTTTGATGCGGTGGGTGACGGCAGGCTGCGTCATATACAATTCTTCGGCGGCGCCGGAAAAACTGCCGCATCTGACAATGGCCAGGAATGTATTGATCTGTTCTTCATTCATGCCTTGAGCTCCTCCTGAATATAGTTATTATATCATAAAAGTTTTTTATAGGTCAATAAAAGGTTTCAATTTGAAATGATATTTGTATTCAGTTACAATCATTGCGTCAAATCTATTTTTGAAAGGATGACACCGACATGAAAAAAATGCTTGCGATGATCCTCGTGCTCATGATGGCCCTGCCCTGCGTGCTGGCCGAGACCGTGGATACCTACACCGGCGCTTCCCTGACCAAGTCCTTCGTCGCTGAAGAAGACATGGCCGCTCTGGCCGCTGTTCTCACCATGCAGGGTGCGGACATCGCCACCACCAAGGAAGCTTCTGCTCCCGACTATGTGAAGATGTACGGCGCGCACGTCAATGTCCTCACCGTCAATCCCGACGGCTGTCCCGGCCTGTCCACCATCGGCTACTGGCGCTATGTTGACAATCATGAAGGCGGCGTTGATGTGAAGATCACTGCCGGCGACTGGTCCTACACCCGCCGCGGCGAAGGCGCCGATCAGGTTGTCTTCCAGCTGACCGACGGTCAGAACGCCCGCAACCTGGCGGAAGCCGGCGTCGGCGGCCGCTCCACCATCCAGGTGAAGGTTGACGGCACCACCTATCTGATCCACCTGAACACCGTGGAAGTGTATGCGCAGGAATTCACTCAGGCTGCCTATGACGCCGGCGAGTTCGCCACCGGTTACTCCGGCGCCGATCGTCAGGCCACTTCCTACTACTTCGTCTGCGATGTGCTGAGCATCGAGCAGACCAAGAGCATTCTGTAATAACAATTTGCCCAAAAAAACGCCGTCCGGGGAGCGGGCGGCGTTTTTTTGATTGCAAAGAGAATATGCAGCACAAAATGGCAGTAATTGTAGGAAAAATTGACACAAAATGAAATTGATAACCGAATGACGTTGTGCTATAATTATAATGACCTAATTTCGGAATTTACTTTTTTTATCAGCGAAAGGAGACGCATTTATGTCTAAGATTGCTGTTTTGACCAGCGGCGGCGACAGCCCCGGAATGAATACCGCGGTATCGGCGATCGCCCGCTGCGCTGCTTTGTATGATATGCCCCTGATCGGTGTGGACCGCGGATATAACGGCTTGCTCGGCAAGAACCCCGAAAAGGATTTTGTGCACCTCACCCTTGAAAATGCGCTGGATATGGCGGACCAGGCGGGCACCCGTCTGCGCACGGCCCGCTGCGTGGAATTCAAGGAGAAGGAAGTGCAGCAGAATGCCGCGAAGATCCTGCGCGATATGGACGTGGCCGGCCTGATTGTTATCGGCGGCGACGGCAGCTTCCAGGGCGCCCGCGCGCTGTGCGAGCAGGGCATTCCCACCATCGGCATCCCCGGCACCATCGATAACGACCTGGCGTACACCGAAATGACGCTGGGCTTTGACACCGCGGTGAATGTGTGCGTTGACGCCGTGCGCTCCATCCGTGCCACCTCCCGTTCGCATGACCGGCCCCATGTGGTTGAAGTGATGGGCCGTCATTGCGGCGATATCGCGCTGATGACCGCCGCCTCCACGGGCGCGGAGATCGTCATCGCTCCCGAGGCTGACCACTGGAATATCGATGATGTTGCCCGCCGTCTGCAGAGCCAGATCAACCGCGGCAACTACCGCTCCACCGTCGTCGTTGCCGAGGGTGCGTGGGAAATGATGGAAGAATTTGATCTTTACGGCTATCTGACCTCCAAGGGCGTGCGCGTGCACGAGGATGAGAAGATCACCGCCGATACCTTTGCCAAGGTGCTCAATCACAAGTGCGTGATGCCCGACGGCAGCCGTCCCGAGCCCCGTGCCACGGTGATCGGCTACACCCAGCGCGGCGCGCGTCCCACGGCGCGCGATGCGTCCTTTGCCTTCGAGGCGGGCGTGATGGCGGTCAATCTTCTGCATCACGGCATGAGCAACCGCGTGATCGGCATGCGCCTGGGTAAGATCTTCCATGAGGATATCACCACGGCTTTGGCGGCCAAGCGCCCCTTCAACCGTCAGCTGTACAATACCATCAACGCGCTGTAAGCGATTGGAGACTTCCGGAAGGGAGTCTCTTTTTTTATTCCCAAAAACCGAAGCGTCATTGCACGCGTCTAACGAATGAAAGGAGGATGAAGGATGCATGACCAAATGTTTTCCGAAACAGTAACGGAAATCATGTCAACGATGTACCGCGTCAGCTGCATGTATCTGTCATCGCCGCATGATCGGGAAGACGCTGTGCAGGAGGCGCTGCGCAAGGCGTGGGAAAGGCGCACGCAGTTGCGTGACGAAAATCTGCTCAAAACATGGATCATCCGGATTCTCATCAACGAGTGCCGCAATATCCAGCGAAGAAAAAAGGATACGATTCTTTTGGAAGAATGTGCAGCTGCGGCAGAAGACGATGCGGAAAGCGAAGAAAGGATGCTGATAAAATCAGCGCTGTTTTCTTTGCCTGAAAAAGAGCGCATGCCGCTGGTTTTGCACTATATCGAAGGATATCCCGTGGAGCAGACGGCGAAGATGCTGCGCTTGCCGGCGGGTACGGTCAAAACGCGTATGCGCCGGGGCAGAGAACTTTTGCGCAGGATTTTGCTGGAGGAGGTGTTTGGAGAATGAAAACGGCAGAGGATTTCAAGAAAGCCATCGGTGCGCCGGATGCGGCGTTTGAAGATTGTGTTATGCATACCCTTTTGTCGATGGAAAGCCAAAAAGTGCGCCGGGCGTTTTCTGTGCGCACGGCATGGGCAATTGCCGCGGTGTTGATCGTCATGACGATTACTGCCGGGGCGATTGTGAAAAAGTGGGATTTGCAGACGTTTTTGCGCTATTATGAGCGGAACGTAGGGGAGAATATGACCGCGCCGGTCTTTACCGCGGAGGAATGGAGCAATCAGTGGGCGACGATTCGCGTCAGGGAGCTGATGCACGATGGTTGCATGCTCTATTGTGTGTACGAGGTGGAGCCCAAGGATAAGAATACGCTGCTGCTGGCTGCTGATGCAGACGATCCGGAAATGGCGAAAATGTACATGGAACGTCCATGGAATACGGGAGAAGATGAATACAGTGCGGAAACGGCCGCAGAGTATGCGCAGCGCACGGGGGCGCAGGTGGTGTTTGTGGAAATTGAGGATTACGACGGCGAGGGGCGCTATGTCTGCGGCGAAAGAGAGGCATGGCGCAGTGAGGACGGCGTGCTGACGATTTACAATGCGTGGCTGTATGACCCGGCTGCGGAAGATATTCATCTGGAATTGCTTTGCGAAATGCAGCTGTGGACGGAAGGGACGGTAACGAAAAAAACAAAGACGATTTCGGCCAGCCTGCCCGCGGGAAATGCGACGGCAGAACTGAAAAGCACAAGCAGCGTGCATTACGACAGATACGGCGTGCGGCTGCATGAAGTGAGGATCGTCTGCACGGAGCTTGGCACGCTGCTGTATACCAGATACACCGTGGAAGAAATGGAAAAATGCCGGAATATTTCACCGGTGTTTGAGTTTTCCAAGGATACGCAGATCAGCCGAAAATTTGCCGTGCACAGCTATGAGGAAGAGGACGGCAGCATCAGCCAGTACAGCTGGTGGGGCGTGATGGAAGAAATTCCCACGGCTGTGACGCTGGAATTGCTCCGGCTTGATTCCCATCAAATCATTCTTGAGCCGGCAAAATATTAGAAAATCAGGGTTGACAGACAATTGCCGCGCGTGCTACAATGCACGCGTGGTTTTAATTACCAACAATGATAATTTTGAGAAAGGAGGCTGCGACATGACGATGATTAACTGCTGCAAGATGGTGCTCAAGGTCACGGTGCGTCTTTTTGGCGCGTTCCTGTCTGTGCATGCGCAGCCGCCTGTTAAAACGCAAGGGTAAGGTTTTAGCCTCATTTGCGCGTAAAAGGCCGTCTGCGGATGCAGGCGGCCTTTTTGTATGCATGTGCGCAGATGAGGCGGGCATTTGCGGTGCATGCAGCGATTTGTTTCTCTTTTTTAAACGGACAAGACCGAAAGGAAGTGAATTTGTCCAATGAACAAGCGTAAATGGCGCCTGATGGGTGAGCTGATTGGTAAAAACAAGTGGCTTTTCATCGGCGCGGCAGCGTGTACGCTGCTGCAGGTGGTGATGGATTACATGCCGCCTTTGCTGCTGGCGGAAACGCTGGACTATTATCTGGGCGACCAAAGTTCGAGCATGCCGGCATTTGTCAACCGCTGGGTGGACAGCTGGGGCGGCGCGGACTTCATGGCGCGCAATCTGTGGATTGTGGGTATTGCCCTGGTGCTGATCAACGTGGTATGCGGCGTGTTCAGCTACGGTAAGGCCAGACTGCAGAGTATGGCGGGCGAAAACGTGGCGCTTACCCTGCGCGAGAGGCTGTATCATCACATCCAGCGCCTGCCCTTCAGCTATCATGTGAAGGCGGAGACGGGCGATTTGATCCAGCGCTGCACAAGCGATGTGGATACCGTGCGCCGTACGCTTGCCAACCAGCTGATGGCCATTTTCTGGTCGGTACTGATGGTGGCGGTGGCGCTCTTTGTGCTTTTCACCAAGGATTGGCGATTGGCGCTGATCAGCATGGTGATGGTGCCGGCGCTGTTCATCTTTGCCTACATGTTTTTTAACTGGGTGCACAAAAGCTTTACCAAGGCTGACGAAGCCGAGGGCAAAATGAGCGCCGTGCTGCAGGAAAACCTGACCGGCGTGCGCGTGGTGCGTGCCTTTGGCCAGCAGCAGTACGAGGTGGAGAAATTCGACCGCGTGAGCGAGGATTACCGCGATAAGGTATTCAAAAGCAGCAAGCTTTTGTCGGTGTACTGGTCGGTATCCGACGCGCTGAGCATGGCACAAAGCTGCATTACGCTGCTTGTGTGCGTGTTCTTTGCCGCGCGCGGGGAAATTACCGTGGGCACGATGGTGGTGTTTACCAGCTACGTGGGCAAATTGCTCTGGCCCATCCGTCAGCTGGGCCGCACGCTCTCTGATATCAGCAAGAGCTTTGTGGCGCTGTCGCGTATTGACGAAGTGCTGGAGGAAAAAGAAGAGCCCGAGGAGCCGCAGGCGATCAAGCCCTCGCTGCGCGGGGATATCGTGTTTGATCGCGTGACCTTTGGCTATGACAACCAGCGCAATGTGCTGAGCGATATGTCCTTTACCATTCCGCAGGGAAAGACGGTGGCCATTCTTGGCGCTACGGGCAGCGGCAAATCAAGCATCGTGCATCTGCTGCAGCGGTTGTTTGCGCCGACAAGCGGCAAAATCACCATCGGCGGCGTGGATATTTCTTCGATTGACCGCAGCTATCTGCGCTCGCGCGTGGGCCTTGTGCTGCAGGAGCCCTTCCTTTATTCCAAGTCTATCCGCGATAACGTGGGCATTGCCGTGAAGGATCCCACGCAGGAGGAAATTGACGCCGCGGCCCGCGACGCTGCTGCGCTGAATTTCATTCTGCAAAGCGAGAACGGATGGGAAACGGTGGTCGGCGAAAGGGGCGTTACGCTCTCGGGCGGTCAGAAGCAGCGCGTGGCCATTGCGCGCACGCTGATGAAGCAAAATGATATTCTCATCTTTGACGACTCGCTGTCGGCGGTGGATACCGAAACGGACGCCGCCATCCGCAAGGCGCTTAAAGAGCACAGCAAGGATACCACCACCATCATCATCAGCCACCGCATCGTTACGCTCTCGCAGGCTGATCTGATCCTGGTGGTGGAGGACGGCCGCATCACCCAGCAGGGCACGCATCAGGAATTGATTCATCAGCCCGGACTTTACGGCCGCATCTTCAATATTCAGACGGCGCTGGAGGAGGAAGAAGCCCGTCACATGGCTGAGGAGGTGTAAAACGTATGCAGCAAGTACAGGAGCAGGATTATTCTCAAAAATTCGATCTGAAGCTGTGGCGCAGCCTGCTCAGCCACGCCAGGGAATACTATAAGCATCTGATCGTGTTGGCGGTGTGCATGGCGATATCGGCCTTCTGCGATGTATTGTTCCCGCTGATGACCAGCTACGCTATCGACTTTCTCATCTACGACAATCCCACCGGTCAGCGCGATATCGTGGGCCGTGTGATTGAAGCAATCGGCAAGGCGCTCTTTCAAGGCAGCGCCATGGGCGGCTTTATCTTTGTGTATATCGCCATCCTCGCCGTGCAGGTAGCGACGATCTACGCCTTCCTTTATCTGGGTGCGAAGATCGAAACGGGCGTGTGCTTCACCATCCGCAAAAAGGCTTTTCACAAATTGCAGGAGCTGCCCTTCTCCTATTATGACCGCATGCCCGTCGGCCATCTGATGAGCCGCATGACAAGCGATATCCAGCGCCTTTCCGAAACCATCGGCTGGAGTCTGCTGGATCTGTGCTGGGGCGCGGCGATGCTGGTGATGTGCTCGGCGACCATGCTAAGCATCAACTGGAAGCTGGGATTGACCGTCATGCTGGTGCTGCCGCCGCTGGCGCTGATTTCCTTCTATTTCCAGAAGAAGATCCTCAAAAGCTGGCGCGCCGTGCGCAAAACCAATTCGCGCATCACGGGCTCTTTCAATGAAGGCATCATGGGCGCTAAGACCACCAAAACGCTGGTGCGCGAGGAAATGAACGAAGAAGAATTCACCGTCCTCACCCGCGAAATGCGGCGCTCCTCCGTGCGCGCGGCCTCGCTCAACGCCGTTTATCTGCCCATTGTCATTTCTCTGGGCTCGCTGGCTACGGCGTATGCCCTGTGGCGCGGCGGCAATCTGGTGCTGGCGGGCGCGATGAGCCTGGGCGTCATTCAGGTGTTTGTCAATTACACGGTGCAGTTTTTCCAGCCCGTGCGCGATATCGCTGCCGTGCTGTCCGAAATGCAGAGCGCGCAGGCCGCGGCCGAGCGCGTGATTACGCTCCTGGAAACTGAAGCGGATATCGTCGACAGCCCTGAGGTTGAAAAGGAATTTGGCGACAACTTCCATCCGAAGAAGGAAAACTGGCCCGAAATTCACGGCGATATCGACTTTGAGCATGTGGATTTCAAATACAAGGAAGGCGAGAAAGTTCTGTCGGATTTCAACCTGCATGTGAAAGCGGGCGAGACCATCGCGCTGGTGGGCCCCACGGGCGCGGGCAAATCGACGGTCGTCAACCTGGTGTGTCGCTTTTATGAGCCGACGAAGGGCGAAATCAAAATCGACGGCGTGGACTATCGCAAGCGCAGTCAGCTCTGGTTACAAAGTAACCTTGGCTATGTTCTGCAGGAGCCGCGGCTGTTTTCCGGCACCATCCGCGATAACATCCGCTATTCGAAGCTCGACGCGACGGAGGAGGAAATCCGCCGCGCGGCGCAGCTGGTGAACGCCGAAGCCTTCATCCTGAAGCTTGAAAACGGCTATGATACCGACGTGGGCGAGGGCGGCAACCGCCTGTCCACCGGCGAAAAGCAGCTGATTTCCTTTGCCCGTGCGATCCTGAGCGATCCGCGCATCTTTATTCTGGATGAGGCGACTTCTTCGGTCGATACCGAAACCGAAGTCATCATCCAGAACGCCATTTCGCAGGTGCTCAAGGGCAGAACGTCCTTTATCATCGCGCACCGCCTGTCCACAGTGCGCTCGGCTGACCGCATACTGGTCATCGAGAACGGCGGCATCAAAGAGATGGGCACGCACAAGGAACTGATGCGCATGAAGGGCAGCTATTACAAACTGTACATGAGCCAGTTTGAGGAAGAAAGGGCGCAGGCGATTCTTTCGGCTAAAGAACGGTGAAAAAACGGCTAAAGCGTAAATCCATCCGGGACGGAAGCTACAGGGCTTCCGTCCTTTCTGATTGTAAAAAGATTGAAAACTGCGCTGTCCTATGCTGAAAAATACTTGCGTAAAACCGACATTCTGTGTATCATTAAAAAGGATAACTTTGTGCCAAAACACACGGAAAGGCTGTGGAACCACTGAAGAAACGAATTGTATTTTGCCTGCTGGCGATTTTGCTGCTGTTTTTGTGCATGGGCGCGACGGCGGAGACCGAAGTGAAAACCATCACGCTCAAACTGAGCGAGGAAACGCTGCAAAACGGCAACAAGGCCTATAAAAAGGATGGCCGCACATACGACCGCGATATGACCGTGCCGCTTATCGACGGCATGGAAGCTGTCAAAACGTCGCAGACGTCCTCGGCGGTCACCTATATCTGCCCGGTAGATAACGACGGCGAAGCGGTGATGCATCTGCCCTATTCGGCGGAACTGACCACCGTGGAAGTAAACGGCGAGCTTTTGTCGCACGATTCGCCAGTCACCGTCAAGGTGGGCGAGGATATCACCGTGCGCATCGCCAGCAAGAATCGCCGCAGCGTATTTCATATTTCGCTGACCACGCTGCCGCTGGCGATCATCGAATACCGCGGCTCCGATCTGTATGCCAACAACGTAAACGGCACGATGACGCTGTATGATACCAATTATGCTTTGCACGGCCAGAGCGAAATGGCATATATCACCGCCATCACCATCGGCTATCGCGGGCAGTCGTCGCTCAGCTACGACAAGCACAATTATTCCGTACACTTAAAGGATGAATCCGGCGAGCAGAATAAAGCGTCGCTTCTTGGTCTTCGCAAGGATGACGACTGGGTGCTGTCCGGCGCGATGAACGATCAGATCCGCGTGCGCAATATGGTGGCCATGCAGGTGTGGGATGAATTTTACACCCTGCCGTGGACGGATGTATCGGGCGCAATTGAAGGCGAATACTGTGAAGTGATCATGAACGGCAAGTATCTGGGCTTGTTCTGCCTGATGGAAAAGCTTGATCGCAAGCAGGTGGATCTTGACAAGCAGAACGGCCGCATCGTGCGCTCGGTGGAAGCCGAAAAGAGCGGCGTGAACATCATGTCCTTCACCGAAATGGGCGGCAACAAGCCGGCCAACCGCTCCACCTGGTACAATATGGAGATCAAATTCCCCAAGGAAGAGGACGTAAAGCAGTCCGACTGGCAGGAATTTTACGATTTCATTTATTTCGTCAACAAGAGCAATGACGAAACCTTTGCCGCGGAGATCGGCAATTACATCGATATTGACAACTTCGCGTCCTATTATGTGTATATCACGGCCATCGGCGCGACGGGCAATATGAATAAGAACCTCTATTTCGTTATGGAGGACGCCACGGCTGAGGACGCCAAGTGGTTCCTGGTGCCCTGGGATGTGGACGGCTCTTTCGGCCGCCGCAACAACGCCAGCAAGCGCGATATCGAGGTGCTTTCCAGCAATCAGCTCTTTGAAAGGCTGATCAAGACCAACGCGCAGGGCTTTGCCGATCTGGTGCGTCAGAAGTGGAATGACAATAAAGACGGCCTTTTCTCCTACGAGAGCCTGATGGCGCGCTTCACCGAATACTACGAGGCGCTGGGTGCTGAGGGCGTATGGGCGCGCGAGCAGGAAAAATGGCCCACCTTCAGCAAATCCTACAAGTTTGACGCGGATAAGGAATATCTCTACATTCAGGAATATATGAAAGCGCGCTGGGACTTTGTCGATTCCTATTTTAACGGCGATGATCTGAGCGCGAAGAAGTGGCTGCAATGAAAAAGAAAGTATTTTTTGCCCTCTGTCTGCTTTTGCTGTGCTGTCTGTGCGCGGCGCAGGGCGATACGCTCTATCGACAGCTGGAGAGCGGCAATTCGGGCGATGACGTACTGGCGATGAAGGAAAGGCTGTATGAGCTGGGGTATTATACCACCACCAAGCTGACGGCCGCCTACAATGATTCCGTGAGCGAAGTGATCAAGACTTTCCAGAAAAACAACGGTCTGACCGCCACGGGCAAGGCTGATCCCTACACGCAGGCGGTGCTGTATTCCGATGCGGCTGTCAAAAAGAACGGCAAGCCCTTTGTCGAGGGCGCCCAGATGCCCGATGTGAATGCGGATTACGGCGACGGCCTCTACCGCGAATACGGCCTTGGCGCATACGGCGATGACGTGACGGCGCTCAAAAAGCAGATGCAAAAGCTCGGCCTGTATTCCAAGAGCAGCAGCCTGAGCAAGGAATGCAATGAGGGTATGGTGGAGCGCATCGTCAAATTCCAAGAGGAAAATGACCTTGACGGCAACGGTCTAATTACCTATGAAACGCAGGCGCTTTTGTATCACGGCCACGCCAAGGGCGTTATCACGCCCAAGCCCACGGCCACGCCCAAGCCCACCAGCGCGCCGCAGGTGGCGGTGGAACTGCCTGCGACCAATCAGGAAGGCTTCCTTGCCGATCCCGAGGCGAAGGTTTTTGTGCATGAGGACTGGGACGACGGCCACTGGTATTACATCAGCCAGACGCTGGCGATTGAAATCTGTCGCTACGAAGATCCCAACGAGCCGCTGGTGTGGTATGTGTCGGATATCAAAATGGATCCCCAAAGCGAGACCTTCCGTGCCCTGTTTGCGGACGGCAGCCGCGTGCCGGGCCATAATTTTGAGGATCCGCTTACCATTGCCGAAGAAAACAATGCGATTTTTGCCATCACCGACGATAACTACGGCTACCGCTGGAGCCGCAGCACCATCGACAAGGAATATAAATACGAGCAGGGCGTGATCGTGCGCGACGGCGATATCAAATCGGCCGATGTGCCTACCGACGGGTATTACGATTTTCCGCCGCTGGACGTGCTGGCGTATTATCCCGACGGCAGCATTGAACTGTACTACGCAGAGGAGCACGACGCGCAGTGGTATGTCGATCACGGCGTGCAGAGCACCTGGGCGTTCGGTCCCATCCTGCTGCAGGACGGCGTGGTGAACGACCGCATTTATGACAAGAGCAAGTATGTGTACACCGAGTACAACGTCAAGGAGCCGCGCCAGGCGCTGGGCTATTACGAGCCCGGGCATTATGTGGTGATCACCGCCAAGGGCCGCAGCGATGACAGCGACGGCGTGACCATCCAGTGGATGATCGACCGGATGGAAGAACTGGGCGTGAAGGACGCTTTCAATTTTGACGGCGGCTACACGACGGTGCTGTATTTCAACGGCGAAGCCGTGAATAAGAAAGAGGGCGTGCGCCGCACGGGCCTTCGCGAAGTGAGCACGGTGCTGGCGATTGGCACGTTTGACGAAGAGAATTAACAAATTGAAAAGCCGCCGGTCAGCCGGCGGCTTTTTTGCTGCGGAAAATCAGCCCAAGGAAAAATCCAAGCGCCGTGCCCAGCGTATTGAGAATCAGATCATCCGTTTCCGTGATGCCGCAGCTTAATAAATACTGCAGCGCTTCGATCGTGAGAGAGAGCAGGAAGCCGCAGAAAAGAGCGGGCAGGAAGGGCCATTTTTGTCTTTTTAGATACAGCCCCAGCGGCACGAACCAAAAGATATTGCCGAAAAAGAGATAGGCGGCGTGATAATACGAGCCCCACGACAAAAGCTGACGGTAGGCGGTAAAGGGCGACAAACTGAGCTTGCCGGCAAAAAATCCGCCGGACAGCATGCTGTCGCGCACGACCGTCAAGCGAAAAAGCACCGCCAGATAGATGATAAACAGGATGTGCGGAAAACGGGAACGAAGCAATTTAATCATGGTGGCCTCAAACAAAAAGCGGCTTTTCGGCCGCTTTTGTATATTGGTTTGTTTTTCAGATTTCCATTTCGGTGATCACGCCGTCCAGCACCTTGCGGAAGGAATCGCGGGCTTTCGCGCTCGTTTCCATCACTTCCTGATGGTTGAGCGGCTGCTCAAGGATGCCGGCGGCCATGTTGGTCAGGCAGGAAATGCCCAGCACCTTTATGCCGCTGTGCACCGCCACGATGGCCTCGGGCACGGTGGACATGCCCACCGCGTCGCCGCCAAGGATGCGCGCCATGCGCACTTCGGCAGGCGTTTCGTAGCAGGGGCCGGAGAACATGGCATACACACCCTCGCGCAGAAGAATGTTTTCCTTCGCCGCCACGTGTTGCGCCAGATAGCGCAGCTCTTTATCGTAAACAGTGGACATATCCGGGAATCTCGTGCCGAATTCGTTGAGATTGGGGCCGGTCAGCGGGTTTTTGCCGCTGAGGTTCAGGTGATCGGAAATCAGCATCAGATCGCCGGGGTAGAAGCCTGTATTCACCGCGCCCGCGGCATTGGTGAGGATAAGCACCTTCACGCCCAGCAGCTTCATCACGCGCACGGGGAGCGTCACATCTTTGAGGTCATAGCCTTCATAGCAGTGGAAGCGGCCGCTCATCATCAATACTTTTTTGCCGTGCAGTGTGCCGCACAGCAGTTTTCCGGCGTGGCCAGCCACGGTGGATACCGGGAAGCCGGGAATCTCGCCGTAAGCGATTTCCTTCGCGCCGGTCAGGTTATTGCCGTAATCGCCCAGGCCGCTGCCCAGAACAACGGCGATATCCGCCGTGCCGACTTTCTCGCGCACGGCATCTGCCGCACGGATAATGCGTTCCATTTCGGTCATGTTATTTCAGCTCCAGTTCATTGAAGAAAGAGGTGGCGCCAAAGCGCTCGGGAAGGCCGAAGCCCTCGCAGATCGTGGCGGCGATATCGGCATAGGTGCCGCGGGTGCCAAGGTCGATCGCCTTGTTCATGCCCTTGTGCCAGCAAAGCAGCGGCACGCGCTCGCGGGTATGATCGGTGCCCTTGTAGGTGGGATCGCAGCCGTGATCGGCAGTGATGATGAGCAGATCGTTGTCGCACATCGCATTCTGAATGGCGGGCAGCGCATTGTCAAAGTCGCGCAGGCACTGGGCATAGCCCTCCACGTCGCGGCGGTGGCCGTAGGTCATGTCAAAGTCCACGAGGTTTACAAAGCACAGGCCCTTGAAATCCTTTTTAAGATACTGCATCATAGCGTGGATGCAGGCGGGATTGCCGGCGGAGTGCACGCTGTCGGTGATGCCCTGCATGCAGAAGATATCTTCGATCTTGCCGACTGCCAGACTGTCAAAGCCGGCATTTTTCAGCGCGTCCAGCATGGTGGAGGCAATGGGCTCGAGCGAAAAATCATGGCGGTTGCCCGTGCGCTTGAAATCCTTGGCGCAGGTGCCCACGAAGGGACGCGCGATCACGCGGCCCACGGCGTGCTTGCCCTGCAGGATCTTGCGCGCCTTGCGGCAGATATCGTAGAGTTCCTCCACCGGCACAATTTCTTCGTGCGCGGCGATCTGGAACACGCTGTCGGCCGAGGTGTATACGATCACCTTGCCGGTCTTCATGTGTTCTTCGCCCAGTTCTTCGAGGATTGCCGTGCCGCTGGCGGGCTTGTTGCCCAGCGTTCCGCGGCCGATGGCTTCTTCAAAGGCATCAATCACATCCTGGGGGAAGCCGTCGGGATAGGTGGGGAAGGGCGAAGACAGCTTGATGCCGGCAATCTCCCAGTGGCCGGTGGTGGTATCCTTGCCGCTGGAGGCCTCGGTCAGGCGGCCGAAAGCACCGGCGGCAGCGGGGTCGGCGGAAAGATTCGCACCTTCAATGTGTCCAAGGCCGATGGCCTGCATATTGGGCAGATGCAAATGGGTATTTTCGGCGATATGGCCCAGGGTATTGGAGCCTTCATCGCCGTACAAATGAGCGTCGGGCGCATGGCCCACGCCGACGGAATCCAGAACAATCAAAATGGCTCTATTCAGCATATTATCATCCTCCACTTATATCATACACGGTTTTGGCATGTTTGAAAAGCGAACGGAAGAAAAATTTGTTTGACGATTCTGCATGCGGCTGGTATCATAAATGCAATGATTCACTTTGGCGTTAAAGGAAGGAGAATACAATATGCTTAAGTTTCAGGATATGCCCTATGTGCGCCCTGATATGCAGGAAGTGCGTGCTTGCTATGAGCGCGTGACGGAAAAGATTTTGCATGCTGCGTCTTATGCTGAGGCGCGCGCGGCGTTTTTTGAACTGCAGGATGCCGAAACCGAAACCGGCACCATGATGAGCCTGGCGTACACCCGCAATACCATCGACACGGCAGATGCGTATTATGAGGGCGAGGTCAGGTATCTGCAGGCGGAGTTTGCCCGCATGATGCCTCTGCAGAAGGCCTACCGCGAAGCGTTGGCTGCTTCGCCCTACCGTGCAGACTTTGAAAAGGAATTTGGTCCGCAATTGTTTAAGATGATCGACGCGGGCATAAAAACCAGCAGCCCGCTGATTATCGATGAGACCATCCGCTCGGGCGAACTGACGCAGGCATATCAGAAGACCACGGCGCTTGCCAATACCGAGTTTCGCGGTGAAAAGTGCAATTTCTATGGGCTGCTCAAGCATATGGAAAGCATCGACCGTGAAGAGCGCAAGGAGGCTTTTGAAGCCTGGGCGGCGCTGTATGCGCAGATTGCGCCTACGCTCGATCAGCAGTATGACGAATTGGTGCAGCTGCGAAATGCAATGGCGGCAAAACTGGGCTTTGAATCCTACACGGACATGGCTTATCTGCAGCGCCGCCGCTTCGACTACACACAGGAAGACGTGAAAGCTTTCCGCGAGCAGGTGAAAAATGTAATTACACCTGCTGTCGACCGCCTGCGCCGTGCACAGCAAAACCGTCTGGGCGTAGAGAAGATCAAGTATTACGATGAGGCGCTGATCTTCCCTGAGGGCAATGCCGATCCCATTGGCTCCAGAGATGAGCTGATCGCCAAGGCACAGAAAATGTACCGCGAGATGAGCGCGGAGACGGGCGAATTCTTTGATTTCATGACGGAATATGAGCTTTTTGACCTCGAAACCCGTCCCACCAAACGCATGGGCGGCTATTGCACGAGCTTTGCCAAGTATAAAGCCCCTTTCATTTTTTCCAATTTCAACGGTACGTCGGCGGATGTGGACGTGCTTACGCACGAAGCAGGCCATGCATTCCAGGGATATCTGGGCATGCGTTCAATTCCGGTAAGCATGCTCAAGGGCTCTACCAGCGAAATTAACGAGATTCACTCTATGGCGATGGAGCATTTTGCCTATCCGTGGATGGAGAGCTTCTTTGGCGAGAACAATGATAAGTATCTCTATTCCCACTTGCTGGGTGCGCTGGCGGTTATTCCTTATATGTGCTGTGTGGATGAGTTCCAGCATCGCGTATACGAAAATCCCGCCATGACGGCTGTTCAGCGTCGCGCGGTGTGGCGAGAAATTGAAAAGGCGTACATGCCCTGGCGCGATTACGATGGTGTGGAATTTCTGGAAGAGGGCGGCTTCTGGATGCAGAAACAGCACATTTTCCTCTATCCGTTCTACTACATTGATTATGCTCTGGCGCAGATGGGCGCGTTTGAGCTGTACGGCCGCATGAAAGAAGACGGCGACAAGGCCTGGCAGGATTATCTGCGCCTGTGCCGTGCCGGCGGAACGAAGGGATATTTCGATCTGCTCAAGGTGGCGGAATTGAGCAATCCCTTCCATGCCGGCAGTGTGGAAAAGGCTGTGGGCCATGTGATTGAAGAACTGGAAAAGGCGAAGTTTTGATGTGTTGACGTAATAGTTGCG
>JAZQXQ010000100.1:0-8109 GCA_045632965.1 Clostridia bacterium | reverse complement strand
TCGTGGATGTAGCCGCCGCGCAGCAGCGATTCATCCTCGCAGTGCGCCGCCAGCACCTTGCCGGTTTTCGCAATGCGCTTCATGGCCTCACGCATGAGGCTTTCTTCCTGCACACCCTTGCCGTCATCGGAAAAGCCGATCACATACGGCGCAAGCTCTTCATAATTCACCAGTTCGCCCGCGCCCTTCTGGCCCAGGGTGATGCAGCCATAGGGATATACAGCGATTTTTGCATCTTTTTTAATAGCATCAAGCTGAACGTTCAGATGCTCCATCGTATCGGGCGCGGGATTCAGATTGGGCATGGAGCACACCGCCGTATAGCCGCCGCGCGCCGCCGCCATGGTGCCCGTCTCCACCGTTTCTTTATACAAAAAACCCGGTTCACGCAGATGCACATGCACATCCGCCAAACCGGGAATAATGAAACAATTGGAATAATCAAGCACACGGTCGCCAAACTGAGGCGTGATGGAAGGGGCAATTTGAGACACTACACCCTGTTCAACCGCCACGTCCGCCAATACGAAAGAGCCGTCCCGATAAACACTGCCGCCTTTGAGCAAGCACCGCATCAAGCAACCCCTCCTCCAAGTACACATTTCGGTCTATTATACACGAACGCACTCCGCTTGTCAATGACCTTCCCCGCTTTTTCCATATAAAATGAAAAGTGGAAATATCTCACAGGGCGTGCTATAATATAAATTTGTAATCATCTTATTTCCAAAGAGGTCTCAAAATGTCTTACTATTATAATCTGTGTGAAAAGCACATCCTCAGCCGGCACGGCGAAAACGAAAAGAAAACGCGCGACGCCTGGGGCACGGTGGGGTCGGTCACGGGTATCGTGGTCAATTTTCTGCTGGCCGCCATCAAATTCATCGCCGGCGTCCTCAGCGGCAGCGTGGCCGCCGTAGCCGACGCCGCCAACAACCTCTCCGACGCCGGCGGCAGTTTTATTTCGCTTTTGTCCGTGCGCCTTTCTTCCCGCCGCGAAACGGAAAACAATCCCTTCGGCTTTGGCCGCATGGAATATCTCGGCACGCTGGGCGTGGGGCTGCTTATCCTTTTCATGGGCGTTGAGCTGTTCAAATCCGGCGTCAGCAGCATCATCCACCCGCAAGCCGTGGTCTTTTCCGTTTTCACGCTGATCATGCTGTGCGTGAGCTTGCTGGGCAAACTGTGGCTGTATTTCATCTACCGCAAGATCGCCCTGCCCATTCACTCCTCCACCCTGATGGCCGCCGCCAAGGACAGTTTGAGCGACTGCATTTCCACGCTGGCGGTTATCATCAGCATGCTGTGCAGCCATTTCTTCAATCTCAAGATTGACGGCATCATCGGCCTTATGGTATCGCTGCTGGTGCTCAAGGCCGGCTGGGATGTGCTGAGCGAAACCATCACGCAGCTGCTGGGCGGCAAGCCCGACAAGGAGCTGGGCGAGCGCATCATCGAGCGCGTGATGCAGTATGAATATGTGCAGGGCGTGCACGATTTTGTCATGCACGATTACGGCCCGGGCCGCTGCATGGCCTCTATTCACGTGGAAGTCCCCGCCGATGGCGATCTGGTGGCCATGCACGAAGTCATCGACTGCATGGAGCGCGATATTGACGAAGAATTGCACGTTCCGCTTTGCGTGCATCTTGATCCCGTCAAGGCGCTGACAAAAGAAGAACGCGCCGTCGAGCAAGCGCTGATTGACTATCTCGCCGCCTATAATCCCCCGCTTAAGATGCATGATTTCCGCATCGTGCCGGGCAAAAAGCGCATCAATCTGATTTTTGACGTCGTCACCCCGCCCGGCTTTAAAGATGAAGAAAAATTGCTGGATGAAATCAGCGCCCACATGCGTTCTATAAATGAACGCTATGCCTGCGTAACCCATTGCGATAAGGATTACTATTATAATGTATAAAAAGCTGCTTGCGCTTTTCCTGGCGCTGTGTCTGCTTATCCCCTGCGCCGGCTTCTCCGAAGAAAATCAGGAGCTGAGCGACGAGGAGCTGACGCAGCTGCTGTGGGAAATGTATCAGACCGAAAACGGCGACGCCGAGTTCATGGTGCTGCCGGACACCTACGAAGCCCCTGCCGTTGGCAAAACGGGCGTGTTCAATCTGCTGCTCATCGGCATCGATACGGATAACGACGAGCTCAAGGGGCGCTCGGATACCATGCTGCTGGCCTCCTTCAACGCGCGCACGGGCGAAATGCGCCTTGTTTCCTTCCTGCGCGATACCTACGTTAAAATCCCCGGCAAGGGCCACAACAAATTAAACGCCGCCTATTCCTACGGCGGGGCGGAACTGCTGATCAAAACGCTGGAAAACAATTTCCTCGTGCAGATCGACGGCTACCTTGCCGTCAATTATTCACTGATGGTGGAATTGGTGGATGCGATCGGCGGCGTGGAAATGACGGTATCTGAGGACGAACTGCCCAAGCTCAACGGTATCCTCGAATACTACAACTACCAGCACGGCGTGGAGGAAAAGCAGGGGCGCCTGGAAACTGCCGGCACGCATAATCTGACAGGCCTGCAGACCATGTCCTACGCCCGCATCCGCAAGCTGGACAGCGATTTTGTGCGCGTGGAGCGCCAGCAGAAGGTAATTCTCGCCATCTACGAAAAAATCTGCCGCACAGATCTTTCGACGCTGACCAATATCGTGCTCAACTACATTTCCCGCGTGGGCACCGATATCACCATTGCGCAGGCGACGGGGCTGATTTTTACGCTGCGGGCCATTGGGGATATCTCCACCGCCTCCCTGCGCATCCCCCACAACGGCGCCTATGCCAGCCGCACCATCAACGACACATATTACATCGTGCCCAAGCTCGCAAAATGCCAGGAAAAGATTAAGTCCTTCCTGTATGATTACACGGGCGAATAAACGCCTTATGCATAAAATCATTGCATATTCGTACAGATATGCATAAAGAGATCACCGGTCGCGCCCTGTGCGGCCGGTATTTTCTTTGTATTTTTCCGCTATTTTAGTCCCTTATGGGTATTATCCCGCCACAAAGAACATGTTTTTGCTTTAAAAACATGTTTATTCAGAAAAAAGCGATTTTTTCGCATAAAAATTCACTTTCCCTATTGACATTCCATGCAGAGAGTTGTATGATAATACTCGTTTCCAAGAGAAACCCAATTTCACTATTATTTTTAGGAGGCACCCCAATGAAAAAGTTCTTTTCTCTGCTTATCGCTCTGATGCTCGTTTGCTCTCTGGCTCCCGCCATGGCCGATAAGCTGGTCATGTCCACCGAAGCCGGCTTCCCTCCCTATGAGTACTATGACGGCGACAAGATCGTCGGTAACGACGTAGAAATCGCCGACGCCATCGCCAAGAAGCTGGGCTACGAAGGCGTGGAAGTAATGGACATCGCGTTTGACAACGTCATCCCCGCCGTCACCGAAGGCAAGGCGCAGATCGCCATGGCCGGCCTGACCGCCAATGCTGAGCGTATGGCCAGCGTGTACTTCTCCTTCCCCTATGCCACCGGCATCCAGGTAGTTATCGTCACCGAGAACAGCCCCATCACCTCCGTTGATGATCTGTTCGCCGAAGGCGCCAACAACCTGATCGGCACCCAGATCGCCACCACCGGCGAACTGTACGCCACCTGGGACATCCAGGATGCGGGCCTGGGCGAAGTCAAGGCTTTCGCCACCGGCGTTGACGCCGTGGAAGCCCTCAAGAACGGCAAGGTTGACTGCGTCAT
The DNA here is from genome assembly GCA_045632965.1 of Clostridia bacterium. Lineage (GTDB taxonomy): Bacteria > Bacillota > Clostridia > Christensenellales > Aristaeellaceae > SFMI01. The sequence continues at coordinate 4,371 of JAZQXQ010000100.1, read as the reverse complement.
CATCGACAGCGCTCCCGCCAATGCGTTCGTGGCCGCCAACGAAGGCCTGAAGATCCTCGAAACCACCTACGTCACCGAGTCCTACGCCATCGCCGTTGCCAAGGATAACGTCGAGCTGCTGGGCAAGGTTACCGCCGCGCTGCAGGATCTGATCGCTGACGGCACCGTGGACGCCATCATCGAAAAGTACATTCCCGCCGAATAATCTTTACTCGCTTTAAACTTAACAGGGGAAGCGGTTTTACCGCTTCCCCGTTCCGTATGATTGGAGGATGTCCTGTTGTTTACCGGCTTTGCAGAATGGTTTGCGGATATCAAAGCGCAATTCATCCTTAACTTCATCACCAAAGACCGCTGGAAGATGATGGCCACAGGTCTTGGAAACACCCTGAAGATCACGCTTCTGGCCTGCCTGATGGGCATTGCTATCGGCGTAATTGTCGCCATCGTCCGCTCCACCTGGGATAAGACGCACGAAAGCACGCGTCCCGGCCCGGGCAAATTCTTCTTCAAGCTCCTCAACGGCCTGTGCAAAATCTATCTCACCATCATCCGCGGCACGCCCGTTACCCTGCAGCTGATGATCATGTATTTCATCATCCTCAAAACCTGGCGCAACGACCTGATGATCGCCGTGATGGCCTTTGGCATCAACTCCGGCGCGTACGTGGCGGAAATCTTCCGCGGCGGCATCATGGCCGTCGATAACGGTCAGTTTGAGGCCGGCCGAAGCCTGGGCTTTAACTATGTGCAGACGATGATTTACATCATCACCCCGCAGGTATTCAAGAATGTCCTCCCCACATTGGCCAACGAGTTCATCACCCTGCTCAAGGAAACCTCCGTTGCCGGCTACGTCACCGTCATGGACTTGACCTACGCCTCCAGCCGTATCCGCGGCGCAACGTATTCGCCCTTCATGCCTTTGATCGGCTCTGCCGCCATTTATCTGATTCTGGTCATGTTCTTCACCTGGCTGGTAGGCAAACTGGAAAGGAGGCTGCGTAACAGTGAGCGCTGATATCATCATTAGTGTACGGGATCTGAAAAAATCCTTCAACAAAGGCAGCTTCTATGCCCTCAACGGCGTCAACGCCGATATCAAACGCGGCGAAGTGGTCGTCGTCATCGGCCCCTCGGGCAGCGGCAAATCCACCTTCCTGCGCTGCCTCAACCTCATTGAAATGCCCACCGGCGGCACGGTGACCTTCGATAATATCAACATCACCGATCCTTCCGTCAATATCAACGTCCATCGTCAGCGCATGGGCATGGTGTTCCAGCATTTCAACCTCTTCCCCCACATGACGATTCTGCGCAATATGACCATCGCGCCGATGAAGCTTTTGCACAAATCCAAGGAAGAGGCCGAAAAGAAAGCCATGCAGCTGCTGGAACGTGTCGGCCTTGCCGACCGCGCGCATTCCTATCCCAGCCAGCTGTCCGGCGGCCAGAAGCAGCGTATCGCCATCGTGCGCGCGCTGTGCATGGAGCCTGAAGTCATGCTCTTTGACGAACCCACCAGCGCGCTTGACCCCGAAATGGTCGGCGAAGTGCTGGACGTTATGAAGCAGCTGGCCAAGGAAGGCATGACGATGGTGGTCGTCACACACGAAATGGGCTTTGCCCGCGAGGTTGGCGACCGCGTGCTGTTCATGGACGAAGGCGTCATCATGGAAGAAGGCACGCCCGAAGAAGTTTTCAACCACACCAAGACCCCCCGCGCCCAGGATTTCCTGCGCAAGGTACTGTAAACACACCAAAGCTCCTCCATCCACCGATGAAGGAGCTTTTTTTGCGATTATCTGCAAAAAAGCATTGACAAAGCTTCGCAATTATAATATAATAATCTTCGTTGTGTAGGGGCATGGTGTAATGGTAACACGTGGGTCTCCAAAACCTTTGTTGAGGGTTCGAGTCCTTCTGCCCCTGCCATGAGAGCTTTTCCTGAAAAGGAAAGGCTCTTTTTTATTTCTCTGACATAAGAGCAGAGTACATCTCGTCGAATCCGTCTCCGTATAAATGTACATAGATATTGTATGTGATGTTCACATCAGCATGTCCCAACAATCGGGAGAGAATCTTCACATCCACCCCTTTGTGATAGCAATTCGTTGCAAAAGTGTGTCTGAACACATGCTCTCCCCTGTAAGGAACACCAGCAGCCTTGCAGAGGCATTGGGTCTGGTATCGTAATGCTTCGTAGGAAAGTCGCTGACCGTCGTCATTCACGAAAACCCATTCGTTCTCTGCATCCTCCGCCAACATCTCCAACAGGGAAATCGCTTTCGGGGTCAGAGGGATTGTTCTGTTACTGGATTCGCTCTTTGCACTGTCCTGCACATAGGATTGCTTCTTATTTGCCAGACGAACAACAGTAGAACGAACATGCAGCCGCTTGCGGTTTATGTTTACATCCTTCCACCGCAAAGCCAGAGCTTCACCGACCCGCATTCCTGTCTCTATCATCAAAGCAACAGCAGCATAGCCCGCCCTCTGGTGTGTGTCAATGAGCCGCCAGAGGGTTTCTTGTTCTTCCTGCGTGTAAGCCTCGGCTGTGCGTTCCGCTTTCTGAACATTGCATCGTGCGGGAAGATGGATTCCGACAGCGGGATTCGCTGGAATCAAGTGCAGAGCCGCAGCCTGTTTGAGAGGTGCGGTCACAATTCGCATCTGTTTTTTGATGGTAGAAAGACCATAGCCGCTGTTTGCAAGCTCATTGACATAGAGTTGAATGTGCTTGGCGGTTATCTCTCCGATGGGCATAGAAGCGATTGTGTAGCCCTCTAATGCCTTGATAGAGGTCAACAGCCTGTCAAAGGTGGACTGACGGACAGAGTATGCCTTGTAAGTGTTCATCCATTCGTCGATGTAGTTAGCAAGTGAAATGGACTGATTCATTATTCATCCTTTCCACAAACCAACCACACAGAATTATCAAGTTGTAAAGGTGCAAAGGTTGTTATGCTCCATGAGCCTCGGTGTGTCAATTCCTCCGCCCCGATCAGAAGAAGATTCCTCCAGCACACGAAAAGAAGGGTAAGAGAATCCCCGCATCCCCTGCAAGAGAGAAGGGAAAGCGGGGAAATGATGGTCGCCTTACAGCCCCAGCAGCTGCTTTTTCTTTGCGTCAAACTCTTCCTGCGTGACAATACCCATGTCCAGCAGTTCTTTCAGCTTTTTCAGTTCGTCGGCTGAATCGGTAACAGAATCAGCTGTATTCAAAGTTTTTGATTCAATAAACGCTTTGATTTGACGAAGTGTTTCATTACACTTGTCGCAATAATCCTTTTTGTTGTGAACACCACCAAATAGAACCACAGTATTATTTCCGCCTGTATCAATCAACAACATACCCGACACAAATCCAGCCATTTCGCGTATTTCAACCGTTCGGATTGTTTTCATCGGAATTGTGTAAGTTCCTTTGCCACCCGCAACGAATGTGCCTCGTGTCCAGTTCCAACCTCTCTTTTTTTCAAGTTCGATTCTATCGTCGAAAACAAAGATTGTTGAATCTGTTCCCGCTAATTCAAAGATAGCATCTGCCATGCTATTTCCTCCCCGCGTTCTAATAATCGAATGATTCCATCATACCGCCCGCACAACTTCCTTGAAAGTGTGCTTCACAATCTCGGGCGTACCTCTCATGCGGATATACTTTGCGACCGTCGAGCCGCTTCTTCCCATCTGGCGACCAACAGCGGCAAAATTGCCGTATTTAGCATACAGACGGTGCATTTCCACAATTTCCTCGGGCGTGACTCTCTTTGCCATACATTATTCCTTTTCTTTCTTATCCTTGTCGGGTCTCGGGGGCTTCTGTGCCGTCTTCAACTGTGTATCGGAGTTATCCATGGCATACTTCCAGCAGTCGTTCAGATACTGCTTGAAATCCAGCGTCTTTGCGTCAGCACCCATCGCCTCTTTGATGGTGCGGTTCATGGCTGCCAGCTTATCGGTGTAGTTCCACGGGACAGTGATGGTCTTCTTGTCGGTATCGAGGATAATTCTCATGGGTATACCTTCTTTCTGTTGTATTGGTGTTTATATTATACTACTATTTCCGAAAATTGCAATGTTTTCCATGAGATTTCGTTCGATTTTTGGCAAATTTCTTCGTATTTCATTAGATTTATTGTCAAACGCAGTATTTTTCCGTTGTATCGATTCATTTTCATACGTTTTCACAGAAATCAAGAGCGAAACGATGCGGAATGAATCGTTTTCGTGTGTTTCGCCGTCGGTTTCGCGGATTCTGATTCGTTTTGCGTCCGAACCAAAGCACTTTCCGTCATGTGTCCAGAGATACGCCGCAACGTGTCCCGAACAGTAGTCCGCTGATTGGATTTTGTAGAAAATTTTTGGTAT
>JAZQXQ010000099.1:0-3429 GCA_045632965.1 Clostridia bacterium | reverse complement strand
AGCCCAGGGAGAAAATATCCTCCGTCGCCAGATAATATACCGGTCCCTTGACGGACATGCCGATGAAAAACTGGTCAAAGGGCGTCTGGTGATTGGCCAGCACCAGATAGCTGCGGCTGCCCTGCGTCTTGAAGGGCTCGGCGCGTACGCCGTATTTCCACTGGCAGTAGGGCTTGAGCACGGCGCAGGCCAGATTGCGCACCCAATAGTGTCGTTTTTTGATCCACGTTTGTGGTTTTTTCTTTTTTTTCATGGCTGCCTCTCCAGAAAAAACTGCTTATGGTTCTTATCTTTCTAATTATATGGCGAAATTTGTCGTTCGTCAAAGAATTTTTGTGAATAAATGATGGCAAAAAACGTACAACGCAAAAAACTGCATGCCAGATGGCATGCAGCTGTGAAAAAATGCAGTTTAGTCGTCAAAGGGCAAGCCGGCAAAGTCCGCCATGACCTTGACAAGATTCTTGGCTTCGCGGAAGGTTTGGGCTTCGGCGAATATGCGCACGATGGGCTCGGTGCCCGAGAAGCGCACGATGATCCAGCCGTCCTCAAAATACACCTTGCAGCCGTCCATGTAATTGATTTTTTCAATCGGCTTATCAAATACGGGCAGTTGCTTGTCATTGAGGATGCGCTGCTGGATTTCGGTCTTGCGCTCCACCGTCAGCGCCCAGTCGTATTCCGCCATGTGCATTTCGCCGTATTCTCTGTAGATTTCCTGCACAAGCTCGGAAAGCGGCTTGCCCGTAACGGAGATCATTTCCACCAGCAGGGAGGCGGCGTAGAGGCCGTCCTTGCCGCTGATGTGTCCGCGTACGGTGAGGCCGCCGGACGATTCGCCGCCGATCAGCGCGTCATGCGCATCCATGCCGGAGGAGATATGCTTGAAGCCGACCGGCACTTCGTAGCATTTTTCGCCGTGTTTTTCGGCCACGCGGTCGAGCAGGTGGGTAGTGGCGATATTGCGCACCGCCGCACCCTTCCAGCCCTTGTATTTGAGCAGGTAGTGGTACAAAAGCACCAGCACTTCGTTGGCGGGCACATAATTGCCCTTTTCGTCGATGATGCCCAGACGATCCGCGTCGCCGTCGGTGGCGATGCCCAATTGCGCGTTGCGGTCAAGCACCACTTTGCGCAGGTCGTAGAGCGTATCGGGCGTGGGCGCGGGCAGATGGCCGCCGAAGAAAGCGTCGTGCGTGTCGTTGATGACATTCACATCGCAGCGCGCGGTGTACAGAATGGTGGAAAGGCCCGTCAGGCTGACGCCGTACATGGGGTCCAGCGCGATGCGCGGACGGCGCTTGCGGATGGCCTTGATATCAATCTGCTCCATGATGGAGTCAAGATAAGCGTCACGGGGATCGATATACTGGATCATCCCCTCTTCGCGCGCCTTGTCAAAGTCTACCGAGACGATATCCTTGCTGTCAAGGGCATTGGCGGCAAGGCCGATGGGATCGGTAACGTCCTGCGTGGCGTCGCGGCCGCCGCGGGTGAAGAGCTTGATGCCGTTGTACACCGCCGGGTTGTGGCTGGCGGTGATGGCGGCGCCGTAGGGCAGATTCATGTTTTTTACGGTATACATGATCTGCGGCGTGGGCGCCGAAAGATTGACGAAGTAGAGCGGAATGCCCTCGCCTGCCATGACTTCGGAGAACCAGATGGCCGACTCACGGCTCAGGAAGCGGCGGTCATAGCCCACGCAGATGCCTTCCTGCGCCACGTTTTCTTCCTTCATGCGCCTTGCCAGCGCACAGGCTACTTTGCGGATGTTGTCGCGGGTGAAGAGATCGCCGATGATGGCTCTCCAGCCGCCGGTGCCAAACTCAATCACTTTTGTACCTCCATTGCAGCTATTTGACTGTAATACGGAGACATTTTCTCCGTTGAGGGAGTTTTCAGTATAACATGAGCGATTGATGGTTGGCAAGGTGCCTTTTAAAGATTTGATGTCCGATTTTGATACATTGCGGCGTTTTTTTGTGTCCGATTCCGATATGCGTGCATGGGCGGCGGCAGATTGACAAGCGCAGGGGTGTATGTTATAAAATACCTGTGTCATTGCACCATATATTCCCGCATGGGAAATACAGGCTTGAAAGGACTTGAAGGATGAAAAAGCTGAGAATCGGCCTGGTGGGCGCGGGCAACATTGCCAAGATCCACCTGAAGGCTTATGAAAATGTGGAAAACGCCGAGGTTGTGGCCATTTGCGATATCAATGCCGAGCGCCTGGCGGCGACGGCCCAAAAGTTTGGCATCGAAAAGACCTACACCAGCGAAACCGAAATGCTGGCCAAGGAAGACATCGACGCCGTGGACGTATGCGTGTGGAACTGCAACCATGCCGTCTGCTCCATTGAAGCGCTCAACGCCGGCAAGCATGTTCTGTGCGAAAAGCCCATGGCCACCAATGCCGAAGAAGCCCAGATGATGCTGGACGCGGCGAAAAAGAACAACCGCCTGCTGATGATCGGCTTTGTGGTGCGCTTCTGCGATGAATCCCGCATCACCATGGATTTCATCAACAACGGCTATCTGGGCGATATCTATTATTCCAAGGCCACTTATCTTCGCCGCCACGGCGCGCCCGGCGGCTGGTTCTGCGATAAATCCCGCTCTGCTGGCGGCCCCGTGATTGACCTTGGCGTGCACGTGATTGATATCACCCGCTATATGATGGGCAAGCCCAAGGCGCTCTCCGTATATGCCTCCACGGCGGATCTGCTCAAGAATCGTCCTTATCTCAAGACCGATGTGGGCTGGAAGCCCGACGATGCCAGCAAGGACGATATCTATGACGTGGAGGACTTCGCCGTGGCGCTGATCAAGTATGAGGGCAACAAGACCACCCTGCTTGAAACCAGCTATAGCCTCAACGGCCAGTCCGCCGTCAATAAGGAACTGTTTGGCACCAAGGGTGGCGTGAAGCTCTGCCAGGCGACCAGCGATTCTCCCACCACCATGACCATCAGCACCGTCGTCAACGACTATCTGGCGGATGTGACCCCCGACGTCAAAAACTACATTTACAGCCAGGAGCAGTTCACGGCTGAAATGGCGCACTTTGTGGATTGCTGCCTGAACGGCACGCCCTGCAATGCCAGCGCGGAGGACGGCCTGGAGATCATGAAGATCCTCGACGCCATCTACGAATCCGCCCGCACCGGCCACGAAATCATCATCAAGTAAGACATTTTCGGAGGAAAAAGCAATGTATCAATTCCCGATTGGCGCGATGGTGGACTCTTTCCGTCAGGAAACGCGACAGGCGATCAAAACTGCCGCCGAAATCGGCGTGCAGGGCCTGCAGATGTATGCTACCACCGGCGAAAATGCCCCGGAAAATCTCGTGGGTCAGAAGCGCAGGGGTCTTTTGCAGTATGTGAAGGATCAGGGCCTGCAGTTCTCCGCCATCTGCGGCGACCT